>CANRHA010000037.1 GCA_947630315.1 uncultured Clostridia bacterium | reverse complement strand
GGAGCTGCCGCCGGCCCCGCGCGCTCGCGCGCGGGGCGGGCTTCGCCCGAGGGCGGGATAGGAGCAGCAGGCCGGAAGTCAGCAGCAAAACAAAAGCGCCCCTTAAGCAGGAGCGCTCAGTTTAATTCGTATCAAGTACAAATTAGTGCTTCTTGGATACTGCAACGGCAGCGGCGGAGAAGACAACGGGAAGAGCAGCAAGTGCAAGACCGGTCTTCGGGTTCTCATCTTCCTTGGGCTCATCGACGGTGTCGGAAACGTTCATGTCGTCTCCACCCTCGACGTCGTCTTCCTGAGTCTCGGGAGCCTCGGCAAAGACAGCAACAGCCATGACGGAAAGAACCATCATAAGAGCAAGAAGCATAGCGAGTAATTTCTTCATAATTGATAACCTCCTTGATTTTTAAGCTTAACGCTTTTTGTGATAATTATTATACATTGTTTGCCTTTAATTTACTATAGCCAATTTATACAATCTTTTATTACTATTTTTCACCAAAATCGGTTATTGTGCAAAAAAGCAAGAAATATTGCGATATAAATGTAAATTTTGTGTTAAATCTACACGTCTGTACTACCACTTTTCACGGAAAAAGCGTCAGTCCTCAACGTTTTTGCCCGGCTCGGTGGGAGCAACTATCTCGATCTTTTCATCCTCGACCTCTTCGGTTTTTTCAGATGAAGTGTCTTTCTTGTCAGCGTTGTCCTTGGCGCTTTCTATCGCCTCGTTCTTGGCGGTGCTGTCGACTTCCTTTGAGGGCTCCTTGGAGGGTTCCTTTTCAGGCTCGCTGCTCGATGAGCTTCCGTCGAGATCAAGAATAAGGGTGGTGAGAGTGTACGCGGGAAGGCTTATAGATGAGCCGTCCTTGACGCTCGCGTTCATCTTCTTCATGTACTCGTTGGTAGTCGCCTCTTTGGTGACGTCGTCGGTCTTCTTGGTGGTGCGGTAGGCTTCGGCCGATTTTACCTCTGCGCCGATCTCGAGCTTGAGGGTCTCGTCTGAAGACGAATTGTTCAGCGCGACTATAACAAGCTTCTTACCGTCGGGAGACTTGAACGCTACCGATTTGGAGTTGCAGGCGTAGGATTCGGAATCAACGCGGACATAGCCCCTCTTGATGAACCTTGCAAAGTGAGCCATTATAAAGTGGTTGCCTCTGCGGGTAATAGTGGGATTCGCACTGTAATCCTTTACGTCGATAAGATGCTCGCCGTCGGCGTCGCCGGTCTCATAGAGCCAGTAGCCCGCCCAGTAGAGATACGCGTTGATGTTCTCGTTCGCAAGCTCGTCTATCATGACGCCCGCATGGCCGAGGAAGTCCTTGTTGTACCATTCGGTCTGCCAGAGCTTATACTTTCCGTAGTACTGCTCCCCTATCCTTGCAAAGTTGTCCGCCGTGACGGTGCTGCCGTAGAGGTGGTGCGCTACGTCGGTAACGATGCCGGGGCGCTCTTTGTTGATGGCGTCGATGTAGCTGTTCAGAAGATTTACGTCCGCCGCCATGGTCTCAGCGGCAAGGAGAGTAGGCGCGTTCTTGCCGAAAGCCTTCTGGAATGCGTCATATACCGCGACGTATGCCTTGGCGTAAGACGCGGAATAGCTCGTCTCGGTGGGCGAGAGGTAGAAGCCCGCGTCCTCGCGCGCGTTTCCGTTTTCATCTACTCTGAGGCGCTGAAGCTCGACCTCGTTGGCGATCGAGAAGTAATCAACAGGTATTCCGGCGTCAAGGAAATACTGTACCGACTGCACGCAGAAGTTTGCAAGATCGCTGTATCTGTAGTTTCCGTTGGCGTCCTTTTTGAGGGTGTTGAATACATGTCCCTCGCTGTCCTTAGACTGAGTTACCCAGCCTTCCTCGCGGTATTCGCCCCAGCTTGTAACGATAACAATGGGATCTACTCCCCTGTCCTTCGCCGCCTTATACCATTCGTAATAGGCGCGGCTCTTATAGTTGGTGCTCTCCCATGAGCCGCCATAGGCGCGGACCTTGTTTAAATAGCGGAATCTGAGGATAATAAGGCCGCATTCATTGAATACCCAGTCGAAGACCTCTTTTTTCTTAGCCGAGCTGAGATTGGTGATCCAGTCGCCGTACCATGTATACGAAGCGCCGAAGCCCTCCATGGTCTGATAGGTCTTTCTGAGGTCGACCTTTATAGAGGGGTCGCCCGAATAGGTCCATCTTACAACGACGGAATATATTGTATTCCCCTCACCGCCTATGCCGAAGTTCAAAACGTTGCTGAGGCTGAGGTGTGAATTGTCGTCGGGGTGAACGGTGTCGGTGTACGCCTTGATCATATCCGCCGCCTTGAATACCGCGACCGTCTTGCCGCCCGAGGTCTTGGTGGTGCAGTTGCTTATAGAGGCGTGAGGATAATTCTGAGAGCCGTCCTTTACCGGGTAGCTCTGCAAAAGTATTGCTATCTGAGCGCTGCCGGTATAGGTGATCTCGATGGTCGCGCCGTCATGCTTTATGGCGGATATAAAATCTGCCATCTTGTCCGGCGCCATATACTGAGTTATGAACGAGGGGAACCAGCCGTCGATCTTCTGAGTTCCCTCAAAGACCGTATAGCTTGCCGCCGTATCGGCGCTAACGTTTACGGCCATACAGCCCGCGGCGATGACCACGGCCAGAAAAACAGCCAGCAGCCTGCCGAAAATACTTCTTGTCATCATATAATGTTCCTTTCCGATGGTATTGCGGGTTCGTGATTCGTCAATCCGCTATAATGATTATAATATTAAAATGGTGCAATTGTCAAGTAAAAAAGTCACACCCGATAAAATAACGGATGTGACCTGAGTTTTTATCAATCTTTACCCTTATAGCCGTAGGGGTTTTTCTGCTGCCAGTTCCAGGCGTCGCGGCACATGTCGTCGAGGTCGTATTTCGCCTTCCAGCCGAGTTCTTTTTCGGCAAGGCTCGGGTCGGCGTAGTTCGCGTCGCAGTCGCCCGGCCTGCGCGGGGCGATCACATACGGCAGCTCTCTGCCGCAGGCGCGCTCGAACGCGTGGAGAACGTCGAATACTGAAGACCCCTTGCCGGTGCCTAAGTTGTATATCTTTACTCCCCCGGTCATGGAGTCCATCTTTTGCAGGGCCTTGATGTGGCCGTCCGCAAGGTCTACAACATGAATGTAGTCGCGCACGCCGGTGCCGTCGGGGGTGTTGTAGTCGTTGCCGTTTACGTTGAGATAGGGCCTTCTGCCCACGGCCACCTGAGCGATATAGGGCGTAAGGTTGTTCGGAACCCCCTGGGGATCCTCGCCTATAAGTCCGCTCTGATGCGCGCCAACAGGGTTGAAGTATCTCAGAAGGATCACGTTCCAGTCGGGGTTGGCGGTCTGGACGTCGGTAAGTATCTGCTCTATCATCCACTTTGTCCAGCCGTAGGGGTTAGTGCATACGCCCTTGGGTGATCTTTCGGTGATCGGAAGCTCGTCGGCCGCGCCGTAAACTGTCGCCGACGACGAGAAAATTATATTCTTTACGCCGTGCTTCTTCATCGTTTCAACAAGGGTAAGCGTTCCGCCGATGTTGTTCTTGTAATACTCTATAGGCTGAGAGACCGAAACTGCGACCGCCTTGAGCCCGGCAAAATGTATCACCGAGGTTATATCGGGGTTCTCGGAGAATATCTTCTCCATCGCCTCGGGGTCGCACATATCGGCCTGATAGAACTTTACCTTCCTGCCGGTTATCTTTTCTACCCTCCTGAGCGATTCCTCATAGGAGTTCGAGAGATTGTCAAAGACTACTACCTCGTAGCCCTGTTCCAATAGGGATAAAACAGTGTGTGAGCCGATATATCCCGCGCCGCCGGTTACAAGAATTGACATAGTTATTCTTCCTTTCAAAATATACTGTCGGAAAAACCCTTAATATTTTTTCGCTGATATTGTACCATACCCTCTTACAAAAGTAAAGAGTTTTTTGATCTTTTTTGAATTAGCACTTGCAAATTAAGAGTGCTAAAATTTACAATTCGGTAATTTTTTATACATATATCGGAAATATATTGCGGCTATAATACATATCAGCAAATAAACCGTTGAGGTAAAAATAAAGGAGATAATAAAATGAAGAAAAAGCAGTTCAAGACGGAATCCAAAAAGCTTCTTGACATGATGATCAACTCGATCTACACCCACAAGGAAATTTTCCTGAGAGAGCTGATATCGAACGCGAGCGACGCCATAGATAAAAGGTATTTCCGCTCCCTCACCGACCCCGACAGCGGACTTTCCCGCAGCGACTATGAGATATCTATAGCCGCAAACGAGGAGGAAAGGACCCTCACGGTAAGCGACAACGGCTGCGGAATGACGGCGGACGAGCTTGAAAACAATCTCGGCACTATCGCAAAGAGCGGCTCTTTGGACTTCAAGAGCGAAAACTCTGCCGACAACGTCGACATTATCGGGCAGTTCGGCGTAGGTTTCTACTCGGCGTTCATGGTCGCCGATAAGGTCAGCGTTGTTTCTAAGGTATACGGCGCGGATAAGGCTTACAGATGGGAATCGGAGGGCGTAGACGGCTATACGCTTGAAGAATGCGATAAGGATCAGGTCGGCACCGAGATCACCCTTCACATAAAGCCGGACACCGAGGAGGAGGACTACTGCGAATTTCTTGAACCGTACTCGATACAAAGGCTTGTAAAGAAGTATTCCGATTACATTCACTATCCCATCAGGATGGACTTTGAAGTAAATAAGCCGGTAGAGGGCAAGGAGGGCGAGACCGAAAAGGTCACCGAGCGCCGCACCCTCAACTCGATAACCCCGCTCTGGAAAAAGCCCGCCGCGGAAATAACCGAGGAGGAGTATAACAACTTCTACAGCGCAAAATTCATGGACTACGAGCCGCCGCTCAAAGTTATACACTACAAACAGGAGGGCGCAGTAGAATACACCGCTCTGCTGTTTATCCCCTCTCACGCGCCTTTTGATTACTACTCAAAGAGCTATGAAAAGGGCTTGCAGCTCTATTCGAGCGGCGTTATGATAATGGACAGATGCTCGGACGTTCTGCCTGATCACTTCAGCTTTGTAAAGGGTCTTATCGACAGCTCGGATATATCTCTCAACATCTCCCGCGAAACGCTTCAGCAGGACTACCAGCTTAAGACGATAGCAAAGGCGGTCGAAAAGAAGATCAAGAACGAGCTTGCAAAGATGATGGAGACCGACCGCGAAAAGTATGAGAAGTTCTACAAGGCTTTCGGCCCTCAGCTCAAATTCGGGGTGTATTCCGATTACGGCACCCATAAGGAGCTTTTGCAGGATCTTATAATGTTCACCTCCTCTAACGAGATGAAATACACCACCCTGAAAGAATACGTCTCGCGTATGCCGGGATCGCAGAAGAGCATCTACTACGCCTGCGGAGATACCGCCGAAAAGGCGATGAGGCTTCCTCAGGCGGCGGCGGTGATTTCAAAGGGCTACGAGGTCCTGCTTCTCACCGACGACGTAGACGAGTTCACCTTACAGACAATAATGACCTACGAGGACAAGAAGTTTGTAAATGTATCAACCGACGAGCTTGACCTTGCCACCGAGGAGGAGACCAAAAAGCTCAACGAGGAAAACGAAAGCGGCAAGGAGCTTCTCGACTTTATCAAGGATTCGGTCGGAGGGCTGAACGCGGTAAGGTTCTCAAATTCGCTCGGCGGCCACCCTGCGGCGCTTTCAAGCGAGGGCGGAATGTCGATAGAGATGGCGCGGGTGCTCTCGAAGATGCCAGACGCCGGCGAGGGGCTTAAGGCCTCGCTCGTGCTCGATATCAACAGCGAACACGCCGTAACGGCAAAAATCAAGGAGCTTTACGCCAGCGACAAGGACAAATGCGCGAAATACTGCAAGCTTCTCTACGCCCAGGCAAGGCTTCTGAGCGGGCTTGAAATCGAAAACGCCGAGGAGTTCAGCAGCCTGATAAGCGAACTGATGATATAAAAATAAAGGCCGTATCCACATCGGGTACGGTCTTTTTATTGATCTGCGATCAACGGCTCATAGACGCTCGAATACCTTTCGAGGCTTGAATCTACGTCGATCTCATAATCCCTGACGACGCAGAGGTCAAATTCAGCGTCAAAATATTCTCTTAACATCACCCCGCCGAGGGCCTCTATTGTGCGCCATGACGCGGGGTTGTCGGCGTCGGCGTCAAGAAGTACCTTTTTAAGGCCGTGGAGCTTGCAGAGTTTCAGCGCGAGGTACAGGTTGATCTTGTTATAGCCCTTCTGCCTTTCGGTCGGACGGATAGAGTAGCCGATATTTCCGCCGTATTTTTTCAGCCTCTCGTTGAGAACGTACCTGATGTTCACCATTCCGACGATTTTTTTATCGCTGCAGCGCACTAAAAAATACGTCTCGCCGGGGGAGCTCTGCTCGTCGGGAATCCTTTGGCGGTCGTCTTCTATCTTTAAAAGCCAGCCCTCGTAGTCGCCGGCGTAGCGATTAAGCCCTCCCGAGCCGTTTATATCCGAGCCGAAGCGGTGAAACTCGCCGATGTAGTCGAGCGCGTCGGCCTTTCGGGAAAGCGAGGGGTATTCAAGGTAAAATCTTTCCATAAAATCACTTTCTTATGATTATTTTTTGAAGCGGGTCTCTACCTCTTTTTTAGCCACATAGACGGGCTGAGCAGGAATATGATGGGATAGATTTCAAGCCTGCCGAAAAGCATCGACAGCGAAAGAAGTATCTTTGAAAAGGCGGTGTAGCCGGCATAGTTGCCCGCGGGGCCTACGGCGCCGAGACCCGGGCCTACGTTGTTGAAACACGCCGCGACCGAGGTGATCTTTGTTTCAAAGTCGTAGGGCTCGAAGCTGATCATCAGAAATACCGCAAACTGGATCGCGATGTAAAACGCAAAGTAAACCCCTACGCTCGAAAGCGTGGAATCCTCTATGCTCTTGCCCTCGAGCCGTATGGCCGTCACCGAACGCGGGTGGAGCATTTTTTTAAGCTCCCGCCTGCCAGATTTAAATAGCATTACCACCCTCGATATCTTTAAACCGCCGGCGGTAGAACCCGCGCACCCGCCTATGAACATCAGAAGGAACAAAAGGCTCTTTGAAAACTGAGGCCAAAGGTTGAAATCGGTAGTAGCAAAGCCGGAGGTGGATATCACCGTCATTACCTGGAACGCCGCGTAACGCACCGTCTCCCCTATCGACTCGTAAAGCGGCCTGATGTTTACCGCTATGGCGGCAACTGAGATGAGAACTATAGCTATATACGTCCAAAGCTCCTCGCTCGAGACTACGGCTCTGAACCTGCGCATGAGCATGAGGTAGTATATGTTGAAGTTTACCGCGAATACCGCCATAAATGCGGTCATCACCCACTGGATATACGGGCTGTAGCTCGCTATGCTGTCGGACCTTATTCCGAAGCCGCCGGTGCCCGCCGTTCCGAAGGCGTGGACGCAGGCTTCAAACAGGTTCATTCCGCCGAACAGAAGCATTATTATCTCAAAAAGCGTCAGGCCGATGTAGATTATATAGAGTATCTTTGCGGTCTGGCGCACCCTCGGCACAAGCTTGCCGACGATAGGCCCCGGCATCTCAGCCCGCATTATATGTATCGAGCGGTCGGTGGTCATAGGCAGCACCGCCATTACCATCACAAGGATACCCATTCCCCCGACCCAGTGAGTAAAGCTGCGCCAGAACAAAAGCCCGTTGCTCATCTCCTCAACGTTCGTCAGGATAGAAGCTCCTGTGGTCGTAAAGCCGCTGACCGTCTCGAAAAAGGCGTCTACATACGAGGGTATCTCGCCCGAAATAACAAAGGGCAGAGCGCCCACAAGCGACCATAAAAGCCATGTGAGAGCGGTTATAACAAATCCCTCGCGGGAATATATGACCGTCTCCTTGGGCTTTATAAGCACCGTCATCAGCGTGCCTACACCGACGGCGATCAGCATAGCCGTCAGGATAGAAAGCGCGCAGCTTTCGCCGTATATAAGCGCCGTTATAAGCGGCAGAAGCAGAAGCACCGCCTCTATTAAAAGCATCTGGCCGCAGATGTGAAAGATCATTTTCTGGTTCATTTATGCCTCACCGCGTTACTTAAGAATATCAAGAATATCGTTGAGCCGGTTGTTGGAAGATATTACTATTACCCTGTCGCCCGGAAGTATCATATCGGTGCCGGACGGGATTATGGTTTTTCTTCCGCGCATTATTCCGCCGATAAGAATATTCGGCTTAAGCCTTATATCCTTAAGCATCACGCCGGTGAGCGAGGATTCCGAGGAGATTATGAACTCGAGCGCCTCGGCCTTGCCGTCAAATATCTTGTAAAGCGTTTCGACGGCTGACCCGGAGGAGTTTTCAAGCGCCCTTGCGTACTGAACGAGAATGTTTGAGGTTATGGTCTTCGGCGAAACTATGCTCTCGATGCCTATTTTCTGCGCCATCGATACAAGCTCGTCGCGGTTTATCTTGACTATCGTCTTAGGCACGTTCTGCATGTTCGCAAATATCGATATAAGAATGTTTTCCTCATCTATACCCGTAAGGGCGACAAATGCGTCGCATTCGCTTAAGCCCTCCTCCATTAAAAGCTCCTGCTGAACGCCGTTGCCGTGGATAATAGTTGCGGAGGGCAGGTCAGAGGTAAGCTCTAAGCAGCGCTTTTCGTCCTGCTCGATGATCTTTACCGTGCCGCCGCTGTTTTCAAGCATCTTCGCGAGGTAGAACGCGGTCTTGCTGCCGCCTAAAATAAGTATGTTCTTGGCCTGTCTGCGGTGTATCTTAAGTTCCTTCATCAGCTTCTGCATTTCGCTCTGCGAGGCGGTAAGGCCGATCTTGTCTCCGGCTTCAAGGGTAAACATACCGCCGGGTATATAGACCTCCTCGCCGCGCTGAACGCAGCAGATAAGAAACTTCGCGTCATATTTCTTTCTTATTTCTAAGATGTTCCTGCCGGCAAGCTCGCTGTCCTCGGCGAGCTTGTACTCTACCATTTCAAGGCTTCTGCGGGAAAATGTTTCTATCTTTATAGCCGTAGGGAATTTGAGTATGTTGTAAAGCTCTATCGCGGCCCTGAGCTCGGGGTTTATCGACATTGAAAGCTCGAGGTGCTGGCGCATGAAGCCGAGGCTCGAATCGTTGTACTCGGGGTTGCGTATTCTCGCTATGGTGTTCTGGGCGCCCATCTTTTTGGCGATAAAACAGCTCAGCATATTCAGCTCGTCCGAATCGGTCATCGCGACGAACATTCCGCAGTTTGAAACGCCGGCCTCTTCAAGAGTGCCGCAGTCGACCGCGTTTCCGCACACGCCCATGACGTCGTAGACGTTTGTAAGCTCGGTTATGACCTCGTTTTTATTGTCTACGGCCACAACGTCGTGACCCTCCTGGGCGAGGTTTGCAAGAACCGAGGTGCCTATTTTTCCGCACCCGGCTATGATGATCTTCATATTCTCCTCCTGTAAAGTATAAAATCGGCCGAATGTTCCTGATAGCCCTTATATCGGCCTTTTTAAACTGATTACTCTATATAATACCACTGTTTTTTGAAAGTTGCAACCTTTTGTTTTAAATATTCACTTGTTTTTCTCAAAGATTTGGTTTATAATCAATACTGAGAAAAATTTTTCCGGAAAGGACGCATGAAAATGAAAAAATCATCTTTAATGTTAAAATCGCTGCTGTACCTGCTTTTGAGCTGGCTCACCGGCGTTGTTATAGCCTTCTTCTTCCCGATGACCTACCAGATGTACGGCGCGGCGATGTGCTTTGTGTTCGGATTCTGCTCGGTGGGCGCGGCGGTCTGCCTCTACGCCGATCTTTGCTACAAGGCGGGCGGAAAAATGAGTTCGCGGCACCTCAAAGAACCCGCAGGCCCGAATGAAAAACACTTCGGCGCGGCCATAGGCGCTGTTCCGACGGCTATAAACTACATCTACGTTATTATCCTGTATCTTTCAAAGTTCGGCGTTATAAAGTATGACTTCTTCCCGGTCTATAAAACCCTCACCTTCTACTTTATGCCGCTTACTTACCTGTTTGCGCCGAGTCACCTCGAATACAACGACGCCGGAAGCTCGTACACCGTAAACGTCGCGGCGCAGGACCTCTCCGCCGGGGCTATGATATTGGTGACTGTCCTGCCGCTTATATTCATAATAACCTGCTGGGCGGCGTACTACATCGGCTACGAGCACATAGACCTCAAGGAAAAGATACTCTACGGCGGCAAGTCTTCAAAATAGCTTCTAAACCGCCGGCTTGACTCATAGTCTATAAAAAACGGACAACGGAGGTCAAGTTATATGTTAAAGAAGATATGGATAAACCGGGCGGGCGCGCTTATAGTTTTGCTCTGCGCATACCTGCTCGTATTCGGGTTCATCAGAACCGCGAACCTGCCCGAACAGGCTATACCGGTAGGCGCCGAGGAAAGCTCGCCCTTTCCGGTCATAATCCTTGACGCCGGGCATGGCGGCATAGACAGCGGCTGCGTAAGCATTAACGGCGCCGAGGAAAAGGACATTAACCTCAGCATTCTATTAAAACTTCGGGGAATGCTTGAAACGATGGGGTTTGACGTCGCCGTGACCCGCGACACCGACCGCTCTATACACGACACAGGCGTCACCGGCCTCGGGAATCAGAAAAAATCGGATATGCAGAACCGACTGAACATCATAAATTCATACGACAACGCGGTGTTCGTATCTATCCACCAGAACCAGTTCACCGACCCGCAGTACTCGGGCGCACAGATGTTCTATCCGCTTGAAAGCGCCGAAAGTCAGCGACTTGCGGAGATAACCCAGAATAATTTCGTTCAGCTTTTACAGCCGGACAACACGCGGGAAATAAAACCCGTGACCGACGAGATATACCTGTTGAATAACGCCAACTGCCCGTCGGTGATGGCGGAATGCGGGTTCCTCTCAAACGCCGAGGAGGCCGCAAAGCTTGAAAGCGACGAGTATCAGTCGCAGGTGGCGTTCACCCTCTTTAAGAGCATTTGCGACTATATATTTGAAACGACCGGGATATGAATCCCGCCGAAAGGAAGTATAAAATATGCAGAAGGCAAAAAGCGTTTACATATGCCGGAGCTGCGGCTACGAAAGCCCGAAATGGAACGGGCGCTGCCCCGGCTGCGGAGAATGGAACACTCTTGAAGAAACCGAAGTCATCCCGCGCAAAAGCACCTCGGCCTCTAAGATGACGGCAAAGGCTCCCGAAAGGATAATGAGCCTTAAGGACGTAGACATATCGGCCGACTCGGAAATAAGATACAACACCGGAATGAACGAGCTTGACAGGGTCCTCGGCGGAGGACTTGTAAAGGGCTCGCTGGTGCTGATAGGCGGCGAACCCGTCATAGGCAAATCGACAATGCTCTTGCAGATATGCGAACGCCTCGGCAAGGATAACACCGTTCTTTATGTATCGGGCGAGGAATCGGCGCGACAGATAAGGCTCAGGGCCGAACGCCTCGGGGTATCCGGCGAGGGGCTGTACATTTTAGCGGAATCGGACGCGCAGGCCGTTGCGAACGCTGTGCAATCAACAAAACCGGGAATAGTCATTATCGACTCGATA
>CANRHA010000036.1 GCA_947630315.1 uncultured Clostridia bacterium | reverse complement strand
GTAGACGTGGCCGTTGCAAAGGACGGAAAAATTTACATCGGCGATATAACGTACGTCGCCGGCGAGCCTGTATCATCAAAGCCGGTGGAGATGACTTCATGCGGGGCGAGTGTAAACGGTCTTGACGCATATAAGGTGATCTCCGCGGGTTACGCCTGCCATATAAGCCCGCTTCATCAGGCATATATAAAGCCCGTCTACGAGCAGACAGAGGGCGTTTCCGCGCCGATCGTAAATATAAAAAGCGGCACGACCGTCGGGTTCAGGTATCTGCAATTCGGCACGAATGCTCCGAAAAGCGTTACCGTATCGGCGTCGGCCACAAAGCCGATGACCGTTAAGGTCAGGTTCGACAGCTTCCGCGGCAGGGTCGTGGCCGAGGCAGAGATCGGGCAGGGCGAGACAACGGCCGCGCTCACCTCGGGCATCATAGGCAAGCGCGCGGTGTACTTCGAGTTCTCCGGCGAGGGCGAGGCGGAGCTTGATTGGGTGACGTTTGAGCAGTAGGCGCGGATAGAGGACAGAGGACAGAGGACAGAAAACAGAGGCGCGCCTTCGCAGGCGTGCGATACAGCCTGCCACCGATGGGGTAAAAGGTATTCGCTTACCCTCGTATTATCGCTCACCCTCAGCACCCCCATCAACTAACTACTAACAACTACTCTCTAACTACTATTCGCTCATGCGATTAGAAAACAGAGGACAGAGGGCAGAAAACAGATGCGCACCAACAGGGGCGGGAGTGACAGAGTGCGGCGCCTGATTAGAGGGTAGAAGATAGATGAAATGAAATTCAAGATTTAAAGAAAAATCAAGAGAAATCAAGAGAAACAGAAAGAAATTCAAATATATTTTAAAAAAGTTCCGAAAACCCCTTGACAAATCCGAAAAGCGGTAATATAATACCGTTTGTTGCCCGGCAAAGCCGGAACATGGCGGCGTTCGGCCCGTTAAGAACCTCCCGCCGGTTATCAATCAATCAGGAGGAATTACAATGTCAACATTCATGGCAAATCCGCAGAACGTTGAGCGCAAGTGGTATCTTATCGACGCCGCAGGCAAGCCGCTCGGCAGAGTTGCGGCAGCGGCTGCTTCTATCTTGAACGGTAAGAATAAGCCCACTTATACCCCGCATGTGGATTGCGGAGATCATGTTATAATCATCAACTGCGAAAAGGCAGTTCTTACAGGCTCGAAGCTTCAGAAGAAGGTTCGCCGCTGGCACACCGGTTGGATCGGCCATCTTAAAGAATATAAGTATTCGGATATGATGGCTAAGGAACCCGAGAGGGCTATTACCTACGCGGTCCGGGGAATGCTCCCCAAAAATTCTATCGGTGCAAATTCGCTCACCAGACTCCGTGCCTATAAGGGCAGCGAGCATCCTCATGCCGCCCAAAAGCCCGAGGCAATCGAGATCGAGCTTTAATCAAGAGGGAGGTTTAGGATATGTACGAATCAAAGAATCCTTATTTTTACGGCACAGGCAGAAGAAAGCATTCCGTAGCCCGTGTTCGCGTATATCAGGGAACAGGTAAGATCACCGTCAACGGCAGAGATATCGACGACTACTTCGGCCTCGAAACTTTAAAGCTCATCGTCCGTCAGCCGCTCAACCTTATCGGCGCCGAGGAGCAGTTTGATATCGTCTGCACGGTTGCAGGCGGCGGCGTTTCGGGTCAGGCCGGCGCGATCCGCCACGGCCTTTCGAGAGCGTTATTGCAGTACAACGCCGAGCTCAGACCCCAGCTCAAGGCGGCCGGCTTCCTCACCCGCGACCCGAGAATGAAGGAAAGAAAGAAGTACGGCCTCAAAGCCGCCCGTCGCGCTCCGCAGTTCTCGAAACGTTAAAAATTTCCCTTTTCGAACAATTTCACAAAATATCAAAATCCCCGAAAACCGCGTATTTTCGGGGATTTGTCATATATAATTCAGGATTCAAAGCTATCTGCGACCCGTGCGCGACCGTGTGCGGAAATACACCGGTTGCTTACAAATTGCTTTAACAAATTAAGCAAAGAAGAAATGTCTTGCGTAAGACAGCTAAAGCATTTCATATTGCCGTTTTAGGGGGTATGGGTCAGACCGTCGGCGGCAGCTCATGAGAGTATTTCATAACCGTGCGGAAATAATTTGCTTTTCAATATGAATGCCTCTGCTGGTTACGAATCCCCTATGCTCCGCCAAACAAAACCCGCTCTCCGTCTGCTTTTGCTGTTATGCGGGCGTATGAATTAGCGCAGGTGCCCCTTTTCATCAAGCTCAGATAGTCTCACTCTGTCACTCTAACCCTCTGAGAGCCTTTCTAATACCTAATATCTAACATCTAATATCTATGATGTGGCCTTCGGCCACATCTTGGCCGCGGCAGCCCCTTGACAACTTCCCTCGCAGGCAATATAATTTTAGTGTATAGCTTTCGCAAAATAATCCGGAAAGGTCGTTTTGTATGAAACTTTTGAGTATCGTTGTGCCGTGTTATAATTCCGAGGATTACCTTGACCGCTGCCTTGCGTCTCTGCTTACGGGCGGAGACGACGTCGAGATCATTATCGTCGACGACGGTTCTACCGACGGCACCCCCGAAATTGCCGACAGGTACGCCCGCGATTACCCCGATACCGTAAAGGTGATCCACAAGGAAAACGGCGGCCACGGTTCTGGCATAAACGCCGGGCTTAAAGCCGCATCGGGCGAATACTTCAAGGTGGTCGACAGCGACGACAGGCTCGACGAGCACGGCCTTCCCGCGGTCATTGAATATCTTAAGGAGCTTCGCGGCACTCCCGACGCCCCGGACATGCTTTTAACAAACTACGTCTACGACAAAAAAGACGCCAAGCGCAAGTTCGTGATGAAGCCCAAGGGCCTGCCCGAGGGCAAGACCCTCAGCTGGGATACCGTAAAGAAGATAAAAAAGTATCATTACATACTCATGCACTCGATCACCTATCGCACCGAGATGCTCAGGGAGTGCAAGCTTGTTTTGCCGGAACACACTTTTTATGTCGATAACATCTACGCGTTTCAGCCGCTGCCGTATGTAAAAACCTTCCGCTATGTCGATACCGATCTGTACTGGTACTTTATCGGCCGCGAGGGGCAGTCGGTAAGCGAGGAGAAGCTCGTAAAGCAGGTAGATCAGTATATCCGGGTCTCAAAAATCATGTCGAAGATATACAGCGACAGCAAAAAAGTCACCGACTCGCGCACCTGCCTCAATTATATGCTGAATTATCTTGAGATCATCTGCACGATAACCTGCATATTCCTAAGCGTCAGAATGGCCGACGAGGACATCGAAAAGAAAAAACAGATGTGGCGCGATATAGCCGATATAGACCCAGAACTTGCCGCCGAACTTCGCCGCAGGATAACGGTTATAATGAGCAATCTTCCCGGAAAGGCCGGCTGCGCGATAGCTAAATATCTTTACAGGATATTCTCAAAGGTTCTCGGCTTAAACTGATAAATTTTTTCGGAGAGTTTTTATGTACGATTATATTGTAGCCGGCGCGGGGCTTTTCGGGGCGGTTTTCGCCCATGAAGCCCGCCGCTGCGGCAAAAAGGTCCTTGTTGTTGAAAAGCGGCCCCATATAGCCGGAAACACCTACACCGAGGAGGTCGAGGGCGTTCAGGTCCATAAGTACGGCGCGCATATTTTTCATACAAACAACGCCCGCGTATGGAACTACGTCGGGCAGTTTTCGGAGTTCAACAGATACACCAACTCGCCGGTTGCAAACTACCGCGGCGAAATATATTCCCTGCCCTTTAATATGTACACCTTCAACCGAATGTGGGGAGTTGCAACGCCCGACGAGGCGATGAAAAAGATATCCGAGCAGCGCGGCGCGTTCAAGGGCACGCCTACAAACCTTGAGGAGCAGGCGGTTTCGCTCGTGGGCAGGGATATCTACGAAAAGCTAATAAAGGGCTACACCGAAAAACAGTGGGGGCGTTCCTGCCGCGAGCTTCCGCCCGATATAATAAAGCGCCTGCCGTTCAGGCTTACCTACGACAACAACTACTTTAACTCGCTTTATCAGGGAATACCCGTAAACGGCTACACCGAGATGGTCTCAAGAATGCTCGACGGCGTCGAGGTAAAGCTGAATACCGATTTTTTGGAGGATAAGCTAAGCCTTATGTCCATGGCCGGCAAGGTAATATTCACCGGGCCGATAGACGGTTACTTCGGCTGCCGACTCGGCGCGCTTGAATACCGCACCGTAAGCTTTGAAACGGAGATCATGGACACGGAAAACTATCAGGGCAACGCGGTTGTGAACTACACCGACAGCGAAACGCCCTGGACGAGGATAATCGAGCACAAATGGTTCACATTCGGCAGGAGCGCCTCGGGCGAGGATATAAAAAAGACGGTCATCAGCCGCGAATATTCTTCGGAATGGCGGCCGGGAGCCGAACCTTATTATCCTATAATCAACGAAAAAAACGTAAAGCTGTACGAGGCCTACAGCCGGCTTGCCGAAAAGGAGAACGGGGTCATCTTCGGCGGGCGGCTCGGCGAATACCGGTATTACGACATGGACGCCGTTATAGAATCGGCGCTTAAGCTTAGCGAAAAAGAACTGGGGAAAATTTGACTTGAAAACTAACGACAAGCTGATTCCTAAAAAAACAATAGCCGTCGGGGCGGTGCTGTTTATACTGCTTTTCTGGTTCACCGTCAGAAAAATATTCCGCGAACTCAGCCTTGAACATCTTTCAGAGCTTTTAAAGTCTGCGGATCTAAGGTATATACTGTTAGGCGCGGGGCTTATGGTCGTTTACGCCTTCGCCGAGGGGCTTAATATTTGGCGGCTCCTGCGCGCCTCGGGGTACCGCAAAAGCCTGATAGGCTGTTATAAATACGCCGCCGTGGGGATATTCTTCAACGCGATAACGCCGTCTTCCTCGGGCGGTCAGCCGGTACAGCTGTTCTTTATGTGCTCGGACGGGATACATATTTCCCACGGAATGTTAAGTATATTCAACAATCTTCTCGGCTATCAGATAGCGGCGGTAGCCCTCAGCGCGACAGGGCTTTTGCTGAATATACGAATGTTAAATAATGAACTCGGGCCGATGATATGGCTTTTGGTCCTCGGGATTGTGATAAACGCGGTTATTGCGCTTGCGCTGGCGGTGTTTATTTTTTCGAGGAGCTTTGCCGAAAAGGCCGCGAAAGCTTTCGGGCGTGCCGCAGGGGTGATCAGCAAAAATTTAGAGAAAAAAATAGCGGAAAAAACCGAGGGGTTTATCTCGGAATACGGCGGCTGCGCGGACTATATCAGAAAAAATCCGAAAGAACTGGTAAAAACCTGTCTTATTTCGCTCGTGCAGGTGTGCGCGATGTTCGCTGTGCCCTACTGCGCGGGAATGAGCCTCGGGGCCGCAGAAGCGCCGCTTATAAGCTTTATGCTGATACAGGCGGTGGTGTTTGTCGGCGTGGGGTTTATACCGCTTCCCGGCGCCATGGGCATAAACGAGATGATGGCGATAAGCGTTTACCGCGGTTTTCTGGCCGCCGAGGCCGTCTCGGACGTGACCCTTCTTAGCCGCAGCCTGAGCCTGTATATGTGGATGGCCGTGTACGGCGTGATGATCCTCGTGTGGGCGGTAAGGCTGGGGAGGCGCCGGTGAAGGGGATGACGCAAGATCGGAACCCGTTGGCTTATGAGATCGGAATCTGTGCTTTTTATCCGGCCGCTGCGGTGGCCGGGAGCTTTTTTGCCTGCTTGGCGGGGGCTGCTGTTCCTGCCGAGACCCCGGGCGAAGCCCCGGCGGCCCTCCGGGCCGCCGCAGCGCGCCTGCGGCGCGCTGGCCCCGCGCTTAAGCGCGGGGCGGGCTTCGCCCGGGCCTCGGCAGAGAACAGAGGGCAGAAATCAGAAGCCAGACCCGGGCGAACAAGGGCGGCGGCTTGCAGAATCCTTGCGTTATGCGCAGAAGGTTGCGGCAACGGTGGCAGAGACTCTCGGCATGCCCCTCGCCCTCATCTTCACGCAAGCCTTCGGCAGAACGTTCCCTCTTCCATCATCTAATCTTACAGCATCCCGCACGTCGCAGTATTGCGGCGTTTATTTTTATGTCCTGTAAAGCCTTTGCACTTGCCATGTCTCTTGCCCTATCGTCTCCAATCTACTTCCATGTAAAGTCAAATCCCTTCCCACTCAATTTCCCTAAAATTTTCCTCAAGCTGTCATGTAAAGACGCTTCCTTCCGGGAAGGCAAACCACTTTACAAAACACAAATTCTCGTAAAAAATTTTGCTCAAACCACAACATTTTGTGTCTGAACCCCTTGACAAGCCCAAAATTCGGGTGTATAATCAAGACATTCCCGCGGAAATATTTTTCCCCGCCGGGAATAATAAACAAGGAGCGATTCAAATGGAAATTCACGGCTTTCAGAAGCTCACACTTCTTGACTACCCCGGAAAATGCGCGGCAACGGTTTTTACCGCCGGCTGCAACTTCCGCTGCCCGTTCTGCCACAACGCCTCGCTTGTGACCCGCATAAACCTCGCCGACAGGCTCGAAAAATCGGATATTATCGACTACCTTAAAAAGCGCAGGGGAATGCTCGACGGCGTTTGCGTGACCGGCGGCGAACCGCTTATGAACGAGAGCGTTTTCGATTTCATGAAGCAGCTCAAGGATCTCGGCTACCTCGTAAAGCTCGACACCAACGGCAGCTTCCCCGAAAAACTCCGCAGGGCGGTGTTCGGCGGCCTCTGCGACAGCGTGGCGATGGACATAAAAAATTCAAAGCCCAAATACGCCGAAACGGTCGGCCTTAAGGATTTTGACATCTCGCCGATAGAGGAAAGCGTCGAGTTCTTAAAGAGCGGCGCTGTAGACGCCGAGTTCCGCACAACGGTCATGCCCGAGCTTCACACCCCCGAGGACATGGAGCAGATAGGGGAGTGGCTCAGCGGGGCAAAGAGGTACTATATCCAGCGTTTTAAGGATTCCGGAGACCTAATAGGCGGGGGATTCACCGAGCCTGACGGCGCTTTTATGGAAAACCTACAAAAAATTGCGATGAAATATATTGAAAAGGTAGAATTGAGAGGAATCTGAGCCATAAAACACAATATCTTGTATATATGGGCTTGACTTTTACCAAGATACGCGGTATATTAGATGAAGCCGCTTTTTCGGCAGAGACCCCGGGAGGCGTTTAAACTGTCCGGATTCAACTTCATTTCATATAAAAAATAATCGAAAAGGAGCAAAAACAATGTATCAGGTAATTAAAAGAGACGGGAAAATCGTAGACTTCAACATCTCGAAAATTTCAAACGCCATCGTTTTAGCGTTCAAGGCCTGCGACAAGCAGTACAATCAGGACGTTATAGATTTTCTGGCGCTTAAGGTAACGGCCGATTTCGAGCCGAAGATCAAGGACGGCAAGATAGCCGTTGAGGATATTCAGGACTCGGTCGAGAGCGTTCTTATAAAGGGCGGATACGACAGCGTAGCCAAGGCTTATATCCTTTACCGCAAACAGCGCGAGAAGATCAGAAACATCAACGCGACCGCCGTAAACTACAAGAAGGTAGTCGACGACTACCTCCAGATCAACGACTGGCGCGTAAAGGAGAACTCTACCGTAACATATTCGGTAGGCGGCCTCATTCTTTCAAACTCGGGCGCAATAACTGCTAACTACTGGCTCTCCGAGATCTACGACCAGGAGATAGCCGACGCCCACCGCAACTGCGACATTCACCTTCACGACCTCTCCATGCTCACCGGCTACTGCGCCGGCTGGTCGCTCAAGCAGCTCATCAAAGAGGGTCTCGGCGGAATAAACGGCAAGATAACCTCAAGCCCCGCGAGCCATCTTTCCACCCTCTGCAACCAGATGGTAAACTTCCTCGGCATCATGCAGAACGAATGGGCCGGCGCTCAGGCGTTCTCCAGCTTCGATACCTACCTTGCTCCTTTCGTAAAAGTAGATAACCTCTCATATAAAGAAGTAAAACAGTGCATCCAGAGCTTTGTATACGGCGTAAACACCCCGTCCCGCTGGGGAACTCAGGCTCCGTTCTCAAACATCACCCTCGACTGGACGGTTCCTTCGGACCTCGCCGATCTGCCCTGCATAGTCGGCGGCAAGGAGATGGATTTCTGCTATAAAGACTGCAAGCCCGAGATGGATATGGTAAATAAAGCTTTCATCGAGATAATGATAGAGGGCGACGCCAACGGCCGCGGCTTCCAGTACCCGATACCCACCTACTCCATAACCTCCGATTTCGACTGGTCCGAGACCGAGAACAACAAGCTTTTGTTTGAGATGACCGCAAAGTACGGCACACCCTACTTCTCCAACTACATCAACTCCGACATGGAGCCTTCCGATGTAAGAAGCATGTGCTGCCGTCTGAGGCTCGACCTCCGCGAACTCAGAAAGAAATCGGGCGGATTCTTCGGAAGCGGCGAGTCCACCGGCTCCATCGGCGTTGTAACTATAAACATGCCGAAGATCGCCTATCTTTCCAAGGACGAAAAGGAATTTTACGAGCGCCTCGACAAGCTCATGGACCTTTCGGCCCGCTCCCTTAAGATCAAGAGGACCGTCATCACAAAGCTTCTTGACGCCGGACTTTACCCCTACACCAAGAGATACCTCGGCACCCTTGACAATCACTTCTCCACCATCGGTCTTGTCGGCATGAACGAGTGCTGCCTCAACGCAAAGTGGCTCGGGTGCAGCCTTGTAGACGAGCGCGCCCAGAAGTTCACCAAGGACGTTCTGAACCATATGCGCGAGCGCCTTTCCGACTATCAGGAACTCTACGGCGACCTCTACAACCTTGAGGCTACCCCGGCCGAATCCACCTCGTACCGCCTTGCAAAGCACGACAAGGAGAAGTACCCCGACATCATCACCGCCTCTGACGGTACGCCTTACTACACCAACTCCTCTCATCTGCCGGTAAGCTACACCGAGGACATCTTCTCGGCGCTCGACATTCAGGACGAGCTTCAGACCCTTTACACCTCGGGCACCGTTTTCCACGCCTTCTTAGGTGAGAAGCTCCCCGATTGGAAATCCGCCGCGAACCTTGTAAGAAAGATCGCCGAAAACTACAAGCTGCCTTACTACACGATGAGCCCGACCTATTCGGTATGCCGCAACCACGGCTACCTCACCGGCGAGCAGAAGGTCTGCCCTCACTGTGGCGAACCAACCGAGACCTACAGCCGAATCACCGGCTACTACCGCCCCGTTCAGAACTGGAACGACGGCAAGGTCCAGGAATACAAGGAGCGCAAGACCTACAATATTTCGAGATCCGTTCTGCGCAGAAACGGCGTAGAATCCAAGGTAGAGATGCCCTCGGAGAACAGGGCTTCGCTCCCCGACGGTTCCTACCTCTTTACAAGCGCCACCTGCCCGAACTGCAAGACCGCGAAGCTGCTTTTGGATAAGCAGGGCTACAAGTATGAAACGCTTCTTGCGACCGACAACCGCGACCTCTGCGAGGAATTTGATATCCGCAACGCCCCGACCATGGTTATTGTAAGAGACGGACAGTTTGAAAAGCTTGTCGGCCTCGGCGAAATAAGAAAGAGAACCACGGTAAGCGCGTGATCGGAGAAAAATAATGATATACGACATAGCAATCGTAGGCGCAGGCCCCGCCGGACTGACGGCGGCGGTCTACGCAAGGCGGGCGGATAAAACGGTGCTGCTTATCGAGAAGGATTCCTTCGGCGGGCAGATAACCTTTTCGCCCCGCGTTGAAAATATTCCCGGTCAGCCCCCGGCCTCGGGCAACGATTTTGCGGCCAAGCTTGTCGATCAGGCGGCCGACCTCGGCGCCGAGCTTCTGCCGGCGGAGGTTCTTAAAATCGAGGACGGAGACGTAAAAACGGTCGTCACGGACGACGGAAATTATCAGGCCAAGGCTGTGATAATCGCCGCGGGGGCCGCCCACAGGAAATTGGGCGTCGAGGGCGAAGACAGATATATCGGCGAGGGGATATCCTTCTGCGCGGTATGCGACGGCGCGTTCTATCAGGGAAAGACGGTAGGCGTTGTAGGCGGGGGAAACTCGGGCTTACAGGAGGCGCTTTTGCTCTCGGGGCTTTGCAAAAAGGTGATCATTATACAGAATCTGCCCGGCCTCACCGGCGAGGAAGCCCTTAAAAATCAGGTCGCCGAAAGAGAGAATATCGAGATAATAACCGATTCGGTGGTTACGGGATTCACCGGCGAAAAAGCTCTTGACGGGGTTATCATAAACCGCAGGGGCAAAAGCGTGAAAATACCGCTTGACGGGCTGTTTGTGGCCATAGGGCTTGAACCGAAAAACGAGATCTTCAGCGAACTTATAGACCTTGACGGCTTAGGCTACGCTGATTCTGACGAGAGCTGCGTTACGAGATCGGCGGGAATATTTGTGGCCGGAGACTGCCGCAAAAAAACCGTGAGACAGGTGACGACCGCCTGTGCCGACGGCTCGGTGGCGGCGCTTGCGGCGTGCAGGTATCTCGATTCAAAAAAGTAGACCCCCCGATTCATTTACTATATTGTGGAAGGCTCGCTCCCAAGAGGGGGCGGGTTTTCTTTATGGAAAAAAACGCCGCTCGGCTCGGACGCTTGCCCTGGCTGAGCGGCGGCAAAAGGTCAGGCGCATTCGCCGGCCTTTTCTGAGTCTTTTCCGAAGATCGGCTTTATAGCGTGATATACTTCGGTGACTTTTTTGGGATCTTTAAGGATAGACTGCAGTCTGTTGTGCAGATCAGCGGTTGTGGGGCACGACTCGATAGCCTGAGTGACGGCGGCCTCATCGGTTTCGCTCAGCATAAGCTCGTTGAACACCTCGGCGTAAGGGTCGCCGTCGCGGGGCTCAACTACGTTTGCTATGCTGCGCACTATGCTCACATCTGCGCCGAACTTTTCCCAGAAATCGCGAAGGCAGGTAAAGCCGTTGTCCATCGAGATTATGTAGTACTTGACGCTGCGGTTCCCCGAGACTATATTCTGGTTGATTATATAGCCCAACTGAGAGGAAAGCTGGAAGTCAAGGGCGTTCTTCACGCCGGTGCCAACCTTGATGAACTCGGTTTTAGCACTGCATTCGTTCAGCGCCATGTGAAGCTCAAATGAGATGCTGTCGGCATTCTTGCTGAAATATACCGTCACGGCGTCGGTGTCCTTAAGTTCCGAAAGACCCGCGAGGCCGTGAGACTGTACATTTTCAAAGTCGACCAAAAAGAACCGCTTGATGAGTTTCTTCCCGTTTTTGATCCCGGAAAACAGATTTGACATTCAATCAGTCCTTTCCACGGACATTGTAGCATATTTTTGAGGGAAAAGCAAGCGCTTTTAGGTGTTAGGTGTTAGATATTAGATGATAGAGCGCTCGCCTGTAAGTTTGTGCTAAATCGCTACCCTTGTTCCCGACTACGGTTTGGGCGACGTCGTTCTATCCCGCAGGCTTTGTGCTGAGCCGGGGCCCGGGGCGAAGCCCCGGCGGCCCGGAGGGCCGCCGCCGCGGCAGCAAGCTGCCGCGGGCCCCGCGCGCTTGGCGCGCGGGGCGGGCTTCGCCCTGCCAGAGGTCAGATGTCAGAAAACAGAAAACAGA
>CANRHA010000035.1 GCA_947630315.1 uncultured Clostridia bacterium | reverse complement strand
ACCCGAGGCTTGCCGCCGAGGGCAAGAACCCGTTCCAGCTTGATTCCAAGGCTCCTACCGCCGATTATAAGGACTTCATCATGGGCGAGGTTCGTTACAACTCGCTTGCCCGCTCGAATCCCGAGCGCGCCGAAAAGCTCTTTGCAAGCGCCGTTGAAACCGCTAAGGAAACCTACGAACAGCTCGTTGAAAGAGCAAAGTAATTCCCTTATAAAAGCTCCCCCGGCCGGTTGGTCGGGGGTACTTTTTTATGATTATGAGGATATGCCCGGGAAAGTCATATACAAAAAGGCAAAATATATTAAAATTTTACTGATTGTATATAAAATTCAGGGGTTTTGGCTCAGGCCGGGGTAGTTTCAAGGCTCTGGATATAGAGCGTTGCGTTCGGGGTAGTGCCGGTAGCGTCGACGAGGGTGGCGGCGGTGGAGTCGGTGTTGACGACTGTGATTATATCCCCTGCGGCGGCGTTTACAATTACAGCGCCGGAGGAGGTGTCTCCGCTGTTAGAGAGTATGCCGCCGTTTACGGGCGCGCCGTTGAGGTAAACGGTGAACCGGCCCGCCGTCGAGGGCGTGACCGAGGGCATTACAAGGTAGGTTCCCGCGTCGGTAACGGTGGCCTCTGAGCCTCCCGGGGTAACGGTTACCCCGCTTGACGCCCCTACATTGTTGAACGTTACCGCCGCGTTCGGCTGAACCGTCTGCGCGGCCGTGCTGAAAGCCTGAACGTATGCCGCCGTCGGCGAAACCCCGTCCGCCCCGGTTGCGCCTGTGGCTCCAGTTGCACCGGTCGCGCCGGTGGCGCCGGTAGCTCCGGGGAGACCATCAGCGCCGGCGGGGCCTGTGGCTCCAGTAGCGCCTGTAGCCCCGGGGAGTCCATCAGCTCCCGCAGGGCCGGTGGCACCGGTTGCACCTGTAGCTCCGGGAAGACCGTCTGCCCCCGCAGGGCCTGTTGCACCGGTTGCGCCTGTAGCCCCGGGGAGTCCGTCAGCGCCCGCAGGGCCTGTAGCGCCTGTAGCCCCGGGAAGACCATCAGCGCCGGTGGGGCCTGTCGCGCCGGTAGCACCGGTAGCACCTGTAGCCCCGGGAAGTCCATCAGCCCCCGCGGGGCCTGTTGCACCAGTAGCACCAGTAGCTCCGGGGAGACCATTAGCGCCGGCAGGGCCGGTGGCACCTGTAGTACCGGTTGCACCTGTAGCTCCGGGAAGACCGTTTGCCCCGGCAGGGCCGGTTGCACCTGTAGCGCCTGTAGCACCAGTGGCGCCAGTGGCGCCGGTAGCCCCGGCAGGGCCGGTGACGCCAGTTGCGCCTGTAGCTCCCGCAGGGCCGGTCGGGCCGGTTGCGCCGGTAGTGCCTGTGGCCCCTGCAGGGCCGGTGACGCCGGTGGGGCCGATCACATAGCTTCCGCCGCAGCCGAAGGAGTAAACGTTTGTACCGTTAGGATAGCGGTTGTCGGAGGAGCCTCCGCAGCCGCAATTGCTGTTGATTGGCATTTAAGCAGCCTCCTTTAAGTTGTCGAAGCCGAAGAGGTCTCCGGCTTCTGAATCACGGCCGCAGGCGCGGCTGACAGTCAGAGGCCGGAGCGCGGAGCGTTCAGCCGAAAAATTCAAGGTTATAAAGATATTCTTTTCCGTGAGGGTTGCAAACCCCGGCGAGGCGGTTAAACTCCTCGGCGGCGGCTTTGTCGCCCCTCCGCCAGAAGATAACGCAGAGCTGCAAATAGGGGATATATCCGCCGAAATCGGCGCAGACAAACCCGCCTTTCGCCCTTTTATACTGATCCGGCGCGAGCGAGTACCAGAACTCCGCCGCGTCAAGATCGCCGCGTTCAAGAAAGATCCTCCCGAGCGCACAGCACAGGTCCGCCCTCGGCTGGGATATTGAAAGCGCCTGCCAAAGCGCGTTTTCGCTTTCCTTAGGTCTGCCCGATGAGCGGTAAAGCTCGGAAAGTTCCACCCATGAGCTCACCCGAATCTCGCTCCATGCCGAAGGGTTTTCCGCGCAGCGCAGATACCAGCCCTCGGCCTCGGGAGATCTCCCGACCGCCGAAAGCTCGCGGGCGTAGTAGTAGCAAAGCCTCGGCTCGGGTGTTTTTCTCTTTGAGATCGCCTTTTCGATGATGTGCAGGTTTCTGCCCGGTTCGCCCGGCCTTGTTTTTCGGTGTGATACCGCCGCCCTGCCGTGAATCACCCTGCCCACCGGCGGTATCGCCTCGTGGATCTCGCCCAAGAACCTAAGGCCGCGTTTTACAATTCGTTCGCGCTCGTAGCTTAGGATCACCCTGCCGAACGGATCAAACAAAACGTTATACGGCATCATCATGACGTCGGGGCGTTCGGCGTACAGGCGGGTAATATCCTCGCGAAAAAGCACGGGGTCCTCTATAACGTCGTCGGCGTCGAGCCAGAGAAGATAATCCCCCGAAGCCTTTGAAAAGGCAAAGTTGCGGGCGGCGGAAAAATCATCGACCCAGGTAAAATCATAAACCTTGTCGGTGTAGCGCAGAGCTATGGCGCGGGTGGAATCTTCAGAGCCGGTATCGGCGATAACTATTTCATCTACAAGGCCGCGGACGCTGTCAAGACATCTGCCTAAAACGTCCTCCTCGTCGCGGACTATCATACAAAGGCTAAGCACCCCGACCCCTCCCCGGCTTTTGTTATATACTATGAGCGGCCGGGCGCTTTTGCCACGCCAAAAAAATTCTTAACGCCTCTTGACAAATCATTTTTCCTCTGATATAATATCATAGCTGTTTAGCAGGAGCCATTAGCTCAGTTGGCAGAGCATTTGACTTTTAATCAAAGGGTCTGGAGTTCGAATCTCCAATGGCTCACCATATATGCAGCCGGACATACTTCCGGTCTTTAACCGGCCGTCGGGATATTTTCCGGCGGCGGTTTGTTTTATGATAAGGAGGATGAAAAAATGGCAAAACTATTTAAGAAATGGCAATTCTGGCTTGTTGCTGGAGCGGTTGTAGCGGTATGCGCGGTATCTACGGCGTTCGAGAATCCTGAGGAGCCGGTAGACGGCGACGCGCCGGTTACGACATCGTACACCGAAAAGTTTGACCCGGATGAATGGAGGCGGCCCGAGGAGACGGAAGCAACCGAAGCGCCCGAGGAGGCGACGGCGGCACAGACCTCCGAGGAGCCGGAGGAAAAGGTCAGCGAGGCAACCGAGCCGGAGCCGGAGAAGACGGAAAAGATCACCCAAACCGAGCCTAAGACGGAACCCGAGCCGGAGGAGGTAATTGAGGAGAGCGAGCCGCCTAAGGAAAAGGAACAGGAGGTCTACGAGCCGGAGAAGGCGGAGCACAGCTATGTTCTCAACACCAACACGATGAAGTTTCACTACCCAGACTGTTCGAGCGTAGGGGATATAAAGCCCTACAACCGGGAGGACTTCAGCGGAACCCGCGATGAGGCAATAGCGCGAGGCTTTAGTCCTTGCGGAAGATGCAAGCCTTGACGTGACAAAGCGGCGGGGCTTGGCGGGTGAGGAAAGTGCTGCAGCAGCCGAAGGCCCCGGGCGAAGCCCCGGCGACCCCTGCGGGGTCGCCGCGGCGCGCCGCAGGCGCGCCGGCCCCGCGCGCAGCGCGGGGCGGGCTTCGCCCGGGGTCTCGGCGGAGAACCTAAGCCAAAGGTCAGAAGCCAAACCCGGGCGGACAGGGGCGGCGGATAGCAGAATCCTTGCGGTATGCGCAGAAGGTTACGGAAACGCTGCAGAGACTTTCGGGTTTTTGCACGCCTTTTGTTTCATGCAAACCTTGACAAAGCGTTCTGCATTCCGCGCGCTATCAGATATTTGCCCGCCCCGGAATCTGATTTCTGTCACCCGACCCGGGCACGCTTGCGTTTTGCAAAAAAGCGTGGTAGAATATGAAAAAAGGAGGCAGCCATGAAGATAGGAATGATCGTTGCAATGACCGACGAAGTCGGCGCGCTTCTCAAAAAAATCGGCACCCCGCTGCGGCAGGAGGACTGCTGCGGCCTCACGGTGAGGATATACGCCATGGGCGGCCACGAGCTTTATGTAATAAAAAGCGGCGTGGGTGAAATTTACGCCGCCGGGGCAACTCAGCTTCTGATATCGAAATATTCCGTACAGCTGATAGTAAACTTCGGCATATGCGGCGGACTTACCCCGGACATGGGGCTTAAGCGGGCGGCGGTAGTCGAAAGCGTCGTTCATTACGATTTTGACACCTCGGCGGTAGACAACGAAGGCCCAGCCAAATATCCCGACTACCCCGGGATATATATCCCCGCGCCGGCTGAGGTCGTAGACGCGGCTTTAAGCGCGGCGCCCTCTCTTGAAAGGGTGATCTGCGCGTCCGCAGATAAATTTGTCGGGGATCCCGAACAAAAGCGGGAGCTCAACAGGCTTTACGGCGCCAAAATATGCGAGATGGAGGCCGCGGGGATACTTCTGACCGCAAACCGCGCCAACGTTCCCGCGCTGATAGTAAAGGCCGTCTCCGACAGCGTGACCGCCGGGGCGGACGAGTTCTCGGCGATGGTTTCCGAGGCTGCCGAAAGCTGTGTTACCGCCATGATGGCAGCCCTCAGAGGTCTCTGCTGACCCCACCCCTGCGCGAAGCCTCAAAACCCGCTTCGCGGGTTTTGCCCGCCGGGCTTCGCCCGGCGGGAGCGCCGCCGCAGGCGGCGCAGGGCTTCGCGCAGGGGTGGGGGAACGCAGAAGCCCGGGAAAAGCATGACGCCCCGCCGGCTGTACGGCGAAAGCCCGCGGCGGGATAAAAAAGGGAGGAATCTTATATGTCAACATTCGGCGAGCGCTTAAAACGCGCCAGAAAACGCAAGGGCCTTTCCCAGATGGACGTTTTGGACGCCATCGGCCTTTCAAATAAGTCTCTGTCGAGGTACGAAAAGGGCGATACCGCGCCCTCTCCCGATACCCTTATGCGGCTTGCAAGGCTTTACGATGTTTCGAGCGAATTTCTGCTCGGCCTTTCCGCCGATATGGGCCATTCCTCCGAGAGCGCGGCCGAGGAGCAGAACTTAATAGCCATGAGCGACAACCGCGCCAGCGCGCAGAAGCTCATCTCCTTCATATCCTCCGGGCCGACGGTTTACCACGCCGTCGCGAATATCTCAAACATGCTCGGCAACGAGGGCTTTACCCGCCTGAACGAATGGGAGGATTGGCAGGTAAAGCCGGGCGGAAGCTATTTTGTTACAAGAAACGATTCCTCGCTTATCGCCTTCAGGGTAGGAAAAAACGACCCGCGCGGGTTTTCCATATACAGCGCCCACTGTGATTCGCCGATGTTCAGACTTAAGCCTGACGCCGAGATGGAGACCCTCGGCAGGTATATACGATTAAATACCGAGCGCTACGGCTCGATGAACATGTCCTCGTGGATAGACCGGCCTTTGTCGGCTGCGGGCAGGGCGATAGTTTCGTCGGGCGGAACCCTTAAAACCGTTCTTGTTGATTTAAAGGACGAGACCCTCATCATTCCCGGCGTGGCTGTGCACATGATGAAAAACATAAACGACGGCTATAAATACGACCCTCAGACCGACACCCTGCCGGTTTTAGGTTCGGAGCATTCGCGCGGAAGCCTCAGAAAAAAGATAGCCGAGGCCGCCGGCGTCAAAGAGCGCGACCTCGTGTCCTATGATATGTTTGTCTACTGCAAGATGCCGGGCGAAATTTGGGGGAACGGCGGCGAATTTGTCTCCTCGCCCCGCCTCGACGATATGCAGTGCGCATACGCCGGCCTTTCGGGGATCCTCTCCGGCTCAACTCCCGACGGCATAGCCCTTTACTGCGCCTTCGACAATGAAGAGGTGGGAAGCTCTACCCGCCAGGGTGCAAATTCCGATTTTTTGGTGTCGACAGTCGATAGGATCTGCCGCTGCCTCAACAAAGATAAATCTCAGATGCTCGCAAGGAGCTTTGCCGTTTCGGCGGATAACGCCCACGCCGTACACCCGAACCACCCCGACATCGCCGACCCGGTAAACCGCCCGTACATGAACGGGGGAATAGTGATAAAATTCAGCGCCTCGCAGAGCTACGCCACCGACGCCCTCTCGGAGGCGGTGTTCAGAAAGATCTGCCGCAAAGCCGACGTTCCGGTCCAGACCTTTGCAAACCGCTCCGATCTTCCCGGCGGCCGCACCCTCGGGAACATTTCGGCCACCCGTCTTTCGGTGCCTACGGTAGATATCGGCCTCGCGCAGCTTTCAATGCATTCAAGCTTTGAAACGGCCGGTTCAATGGACACGCTTTACCTTGAAAGAGCCGCCTCGGAGCTGTTTCACACCTCGTTTGAGCGCACGCCGGACGGCGGAACGGAGCTGAAATAAAATGCTTGCAGTATCTACCGGGGCGTTTATCGGCCGCCCGAATCAGCGAAATTTCAGGCTTATTGAAGAAATTGCGCCGAGGATAAACTGCCGCAATTTTGAGCTGATGTTTTATGAGGATTGGTATCCGCAGGAAAAAGAGCTCGCCGAATATATAAAGGCCCTGCCGTACTCCTTCCCGACGTTTCACTGTGATAAATTCATAGGCGAACATCTGGCGCGGGAGGAGTTCGGCAAGGCTTACGAGCTGTTTGAGATAAACTGCCGGATCGCGAAAGAGATAGGCGCGGGAATTTTGATAATACATCTCTGGAACGGGCCGACCTCGGACCGAAACATCGACGCGAACATTTCGGGGTACCCCAAGCTCATGGAGATCGCCTCGAACTACGGGCTTACGGCGACTGTTGAAAACGTTATCGCCAGCGGCGGCAGCCCCTTTACATACTGGCACCGGCTGATAGACGGCTGCCCCGGCGTTTCGTTTACATACGACACCAAGATGGCGCAGTTCGATTCCGACAACGAGAGGGCCTTTTCCGGGGAAAACCTGCGCTTTTGGGAGCATATCAGACACATTCACCTGAACGACCGCGCCGGCGGCTACAGAGACTGGTCCGACTACCGCGCGCTGAACATCGGCGAAGGGAACGTGGATTTTGAAAGCTTCTTTAAGGGATTGAAAAGCGTAGGCTACCGCGGCGGATTCACTATCGAAGCAAACGCCTTTAAGCCCCGCGGCCTTGACATAGCCGCCCTCAACGCCTGCATCGAAAAGGCCGAGAGGCTGATCGGTGCGCTGTAAGGCTTTGCCCATTTCCCCCATATACAGCAAACCCCCTCCTTGCGGGAGGGGGAGTTTTATTTTCGCTGTTACCCGAGCGCGTCTATCTGCGCGTTGAGTTCGTCGATGTAGTACTGAATGGTGTCCTTCAGCGATTCCTTGCGCTGCGCCCATGTCGTCTCGGCGCCGGCAATATTGAAGTTGGTCATTTCGTTTACTCTCGAGGAGAGGTCTCCGAGGCCCTCGCCGAAGTCGATGAAGGTGTTGTGAGAGTGCGAGATCTCGTACATTACATCCCACATGTCGAGCATGTCCTGAGACCAGCCCTTCTTTTCCATCAGCTGCTTCTTATCGAAGTTGATTACCGTCGGGTCGACTATCTTGAAGCGATCGCACATCGCCAGAAGCGCAACTGCCTCGGGGTGAGGCGCGCCCTGGATCAGGCAGTAGCCCTTGGGCTTAGAGTCGATGTAGTATTCGCCGTCGCCGTTGGGATCCCTCGGAACGGGAACTATCATTACCTCGCCCGCGGTGATGTCGCCGTAGGTCTGCTCCATGTCGGCGATCGTGCGGCGCTCATCAAGAATATATACGCCGTCCATGCCGAACAGGGTAACGCCCTGCGCAACTCCGCCGCTGTCAAGCTCATAGTTGAGGACCCAGCCGTTGTTCTGAACGGGGAAGGATACCTCGTTCTTCTGCATTTCCTGAAGAACGTTCGCGGCGCGTTCAAGTCTCGGGTCGTCTATATTTGAATAGAATTTTCCGGTATCGGGATCGAGCTGAACAAGGCTTATGCCGGTAGATGTGAAGAACGCGGTGTCGGGGTGCCAGTTGTTGAAGGCGTAGCGGCCCTCATCGGGATCGGTAAATTCGATCGCCATGTCGAGCATGTCGTCCCACGTCCATTCGCCGTTGTAGAACAGCTCCGCAGGATCGTCAAAACCGTAATCATCGAAGACTCTCTTGTTGTAAAGTACGATACTGTTGAACTGAACGTCGGTTATCATCATGTAGCACTTGCCGGCGAGGGAGAAGAAGTTATCGGCGTAGTATTTCATGTCTGCAAACAGCGGATCGTCGTAGTTTATGTAGTCGTCTACCGGTGCGAACATGTTGTTGAGAGCGCGGCTCGGGAAGTCGGTCGCCCACGCCTCGTAGAAGTCGGGAATGTCATCGGAAAGCAAGAGAGCGGCGAGTTTGGACCATCTCTCATCCCAGGTGCATTCGACCCATTCGATGTCTCCTCCGTACATTTCCTTGAATGTCCAGTAGCCGGTCTGAACCATCTCGTCGGCCGAGTAGTTCTGAAGGCTGTTCTGGTAGCCGTAAAGGGTTATAACAGTGTTTGCGCCGGGGGCTTCTTCGGGCTTGGGCAGCCTTATTCCGGCGGCCGCAAGGATCTGGGCGGCGTCTTCGGTCGAGAGGGTAAGCTCAATGACCTGGCGCTTTGAACCGCCGCAGCCTACAAGCGCGACAATAAGGATAAGCACCATACCGAGCGCTGCAATTTTCTTAAACATTATAACAATTCCTTTCTAAAAGATTTTGCAAAAATAGTTTGCCATGGAAATTATACCACAAATCGGGTTCGATTGCTATTGGTAAAAAGCACGAAGCAACAGTTAAAAATTTTACGCTTTGCACAAAAGTAAGGAAGGGGTTAGCGGATCGGGAGGTGGGATCCGGCGCGGCGGCGCCGGAAAGAAGGCAGAGGACAGAAAACAGAAGACGGAGGGCAGATATCGGAAGACAGAAAGGCCCTTTGCGGCGAGAGTGACAGACTGCGGCGCCCGCCTCACCCCTCCCCCGCCCGTCATGCGCAGAAAATTTGGGTAAAGCAGACCCCCTCCCCTTGAGGGGAGGGGGTAGGGGGTAGGGTGATTCAAATAGTATGAGAAAATTTCCGCGAGGAAATTTGCGAATACCTTTTACCTCCCGGCGCGGCGGACAAAAACCGCTCGTTTGCCGCCAATGCAGTCAATCCGCCGCGCCCCTTTGTCCGGCGGTGCGCTCTCTCATAAGTTTGCATATAGTGTTCCCCTCCCCACCAGGGAGGGGTTAGGGGTGGGGCGACTAAAAATAGTATGAGCGTAGCGAATACCTTTTTATGTGTGTCAGCGGCAGGCTGTATTACTTTACCATGAATGCCGCACAATGAACCGGCTCATTTAAAATAGCATGAGCGGCTCCGCCGCGAATACCTTTTCATCAATTGAGGGTAACCGCACTCTGTCACATCCACTTATTGGATAGAGTTTCTGTCTTCTGATATCTGATTTCTGTCTTCTACCCGCATGAGCGGCTCCGCCGCGAATCCCTTTTCACCATTTGGGCGGCTCGCGGGTGGGATTTTTATTTGTACAACTTCAAATCGCCTTTGCTTGCGAATACCTTTTCACAAATGTGGCGCAGTCGCACTCTGTCACTCTCACTCGGGCAGAGCGTTTCTGTCTTCTGCCCTCTGACCTCTGCCTTCTGCCCTCTGCCCTCTGCCCTCTGATATCTGTCCTCTGCCCGCTCCAATCATTTCCCTTTTCTAACATTGTAATTGATATAATGTACAAAAATAACAGCGCAGAATTGTAATAACTGTTAGTTGAAAAGTTGCCGGGGCGGTGATATAATATACGTGTTAAATTCCGCTCTGTGCGGATGAATGGAGGTCAATTATGAAACTGAGAAATTTTACAGCACTTTTTCTCGCGCTTTTAATGATCGTCGCGCTCGTAGGCTGCGGACGCAACAAGCGTAAGATTATTGAACTCACGCTGTCTACCGAAGACGCCGCTAAAATTCTGGCCGCGGCCGGAATCGTTCTCCCCGATCCCGAGGAAGCGCCCGGCGCCGGAACTACCATCAAGTGGCTCTGCCATGACGACTGGTTCCACAACTACGACGAAGGTGAAGTTGTAAACACCGGCTTCTTTACCTTTAAAGAAAGATACGGCTGCGACATCGAATGGGTCCAGACCGTATGGGGCGACAGATTCGACACCCTCGCCACCAACATCCTCGGCGGCACCCCCCCGGATTTCTTCCCTGCCGAAACCAGCCTCTTCCCGATGAAGGTAATGAAGGGCATGATCCAGCCCGTTGAGGATTACATAGACTACGATTCTCCGCTCTTTGCCGAGATGAAGCCCTATGTCGACACCTACTTCTCCATCAACGGCCACCGCTACTACATGCTCACCGATATGGGATTCGGCTGCGTATTCCCCTACAACACCAGAGTCATGAACGACTATGGCTATGATGATCCCGCCGAGCTCTTTGCAAACAACGAGTGGACCTGGGATGCATTTTCCGAGATGTGCCTCGACTTCACCGACCCCGACGCCGACAGATACGCCCTCGACGGTTGGTACTACTCGAGAGCTATCATGCAGTCCACCGGCGTTTCGGTCATAGGATATGACACCACCACCAGCCGCTTCTACTCTAACATCGACGACCCGAGACTTGAAAGAGCCGCGGATTGCCTCTATGAGCTTCAGAAGAACGAGACCTGCTATCCTTGGTGGAACGGTTGGACTACCCGCGGCGAAGGCGCTGAGGGCGCAGGCGTTAAGGACGGCCTCTGCCTGTTCTGGCCTGTCGGAACATTCGGCTTCACCGGCCCTGTAGATACCATTTCCGCCAAGTGGGGCGACATCACCTCCGGCGAGGTAATGTTCGTTCCTTCTCCGAGAGATCCTAACGGCGACGGCAACTACTACCTCGACTGCGAGCCGAACGGTTATGTGCTTGTAAACCAGGCCGAGAACCCCGAAGGCGTTGCGCTTCTTGCAATGTGCGACCGCTTCAAGATCATCGACCCGACCGTTGTGAACATCGATGAGTACCAGCTCAAGAACACCTACAAGTGGAACGATGAGATGCTCGACATGTACCACACCTGCTACGAGATGGCAAACTCGGGCGTCGGCAACATAATTCTCACCTACGGCGTTGACGACGACGCAGGCTACGGCTACGACATCGGTTCGAGACTCCGCAACTTCAACGATGATATAGGCCACCCGACTTCCGCCGGCGGCGCTGCAACATGGGCGCAGGCAAAGGCGAGCTATCAGGAGACTATGGAGTTCTACATCGGCGAGCTCAATACCCGTCTTGACGCCTTTGAGGCGAGCGGCGGCGTTGTTGAACCCTCCGCGGGCAACTCATGATAATTTAAACCCCTTTGAGGAGCAGGAAACTGCTCCTCTTTTTATGTCCATTCTCCCGTATATAACATCTGACCTCTGACCTCTGATTTCTGACTTCTGACATCTGACTTCTGCTCCGCGCTTCTGCTTCGGCATTTATCCGCATATCAATATAAAAAAGGGGGCAAAGTTATGAACGACCAGCTTTCGGCGCACCACAGCCTTATTCTCCAGGACCGCGCCACGCTTGAACTTTCCGGCGTCACCGACGTCGACAGCTTTGACGAAAACGAGATCTCGCTGTATACGACTCTCGGCGAGATGGTGGTCCGCGGAAAGGCGCTTCATGTGAACACGATGAACGTAGACACCGGCGATATGCAGATAGACGGCGATATACGTTCAATAGTTTACGGCGATAAGGACCGCAAGAAAAAACCCGGCCTCTGGGGAAAGCTTACAAGATGACCCGGGCCGAGCTTTATTCGTCGATGTTTTTCGGAAC
>CANRHA010000034.1 GCA_947630315.1 uncultured Clostridia bacterium | reverse complement strand
AGGGAAATTACACGTCCTTCCCGGGGTTCTACGGCTTTTTGATGAGGCACTGTAACACCCTGCCGCTGTCATCGAATCACAGAACGATGAAAAAATTCATGGACGCGACGGATAAACTTTTGCAGGAGGGAAACTTTGTTCTGGTATATCCCGAGCAGAGCATGTGGTGGAACTACCGCAAGCCTAAGCCGTTAAAATCCGGGGCGTATATGTTTGCGGCAAAGAACAACGTGCCGGTCCTCCCGTGTTTTATAACAATGAAGGATTCGCACATAATGGGCGACGACGGCTTTTTCGTTCAGGAATATACGATACACATCGGCGAGCCGATCTACCCCGACAACACGCTGAATAAGACGGAGAAGATAAGAAAGATGATGGACGAAAATTCCCGCGTCTGGAAGGAGATATACGAGAGCGAGTACCATATCCCGCTGAGGTATACGACGGGGGAGTAGGGAGAAGACAGTGAATGAAGCGGGAGCTTTATGCTTCTACAACGGCGCAAGCTGAGCCGAACATGGCGGCAAGGCTTGCGCTTTATTATGGGCGGGCGGGTAGCCGATACCCCGGGCGAAGCCCGCCCCGCGCGCTGGGCGCGCGGGGCCAGCGGCAGCGAAGCTGCCGCTGCGGCGGCTCCTCCGGGCCGCCGGGGCTTCGCCCTGCCAGAGGTCAGAAGTCAGAAATCAGAAAACAGAAAAGCATTTACCAGGTTTGCGAAAAGACAAAGGCAAATGAGCAAGTCGGTGCGGGCGGACTTGTTTCATCGCGAACTTCCGGTCAAGCGGCACAACGGCGTAGCCGTTGAGCGAGCGATGCGATTATTTCTCCGCGAGACAACCGAGGCAATACTTTTCGCCGAGGGCAGTCGAGCGGCAAGAAATAACGCTTCGCTTTCTGTCCTCTTTCTTCTAACCGCTTCCACCGCGTTACCATGGTAAACCCGCACAAAAATTGTCGGAGTGAATTGTTAAAAACGCGGAAATCGTCGAAAGATATAGACTTTTCACCGCTGCTGATATATAATGCCAGATAAAGGGAAAATAGGTGAAAACGAATATTTTTACGGTTGCCGGACTTCGCTGTCCGGCCGTCTTGCCTATTTTGCGCTTAGACGGCCGGGCGGATTTTTTATACCCGGGCCGCGCAGATAAATAACCAGAGAGGGTACGGTATTTATGAAAAAGCATTTTCTTAGACTGCTGATGTCGGCGGTACTTGCGGTTTTGCTGATCATATCGGCGGTGCCGGCATGGGCGGCGGGTTCGCCCTCGGGCAAAAAAGAAACCCACACCTACGACATAGCCGTTGTTTACGACAACTCCTCGTCAATGTATAACGGCTCTATGTGGTGTCAGGCAAAATACGCTATGGAGATCTTCGCGTCTATGCTTGATTACAGCAGAGACACCCTCACGATCTACCCGATGTGGGAGGTCCAGACGGTCGAAAAGCCCACGAAGACCGATGAAAAGATCGCCCAGCCTTCCGAGCGGCCGATAGATATCCGCAGCGTTAGCGACATTGAAAAAATCCACTATATGTATACGACAGTCGGCGGAACTACGCCGTTTGCGCCGGTAAATGACGCCGCCGAGGCCCTTAAGCATTCGAGCGCGACCGACAAATGGCTTATAGTTCTGACCGACGGCGAATTTTCCGACGGCGACGCCGACGATCTTCCTAAATATGCCGATCTCTCTGATAATATAAAGGTACAGTACCTCGCCATGGGCAGCGCCGCAAAGGGCAGAAGCTCAAAGGAATCTCAGGGATTTTACGCCGAAAAGGCAAAATCGGGCGAAGACCTCAACGACGCGCTGATAAGCATCTGCAACAGGATCTTTGAAAGAAACAAGCTCCCCGATTCCGCATTTGATAACGGCAAGGTCTCCCTTGACGTATCTATGAGCAGGCTCATAGTTTTTGTTCAGGGCAACGGCGCCGAGATACTTTCGATAGAAGGCCCCGACGGCAGCTCTGAGGTGGTATCGAACAGCGGCCAGCGCACCTACAGCGGCCGCGAATACAGCCTCGGGCGAGGCGATTTTGAGGGCGGAACGGTAATAGGCGTCGGCCAGAAGGACGAGGCCAAAACTGTCGTCGACGACACCCTTTTCGGTCAGGTCGTCGTGTTCGGAAGCTGCCGCGCGGGGGAATACAGCCTTAACTACCGCGGCGACGCCGACAAGGTCCAGATATTCTATGAGCCCGACGTAAGGATAAGGTACACCCTCACCAAGGACGGCGACGAATCGACGGTAATAGACGAGACCACGCTCGCCGCAGGGTCTGTAGCGGTCGACGAGGGCGAATATATCCTCGATTATTACCTCATAGACGGCGTTACCGGCGAGAGCGTTAAAAGCTCTGAGCTTTTGGGCAAGGTCAAAATGTCCGGCCACCTTGAATATGACGGCGGCGAGGCAAAGGAGGTAGAAGCGGGCGACAAGGTAACGCTTCTGCCCGACGAGACGGCGACGTTCAGCGTCGATGGCACCTACCTTGACGGCAAATACGCTATATCCACAAAAGACACCCAGGGCGTTTTGAGTCTCTCGATTAACCCGATAATCACCCACGAGCTTGAAGTCGACGTTTCGAGCGACCAGTTCAGGGATTTCTACTATATAAAGGACGCGGACACATGGGAGCCGATGGTGATAGGAGTCACGATGGACGGCGACCCGATGACCGACGAGCAGCTTGAAAACGTCTCGCTGAATATAACCTCCGACCCTCAGGTGATATGCTCGGAGCCGAAGATAATTCCCGGCGAATCGGCGTTCGAGGTATATATAGGAAAATCCGACCCCGGCGGCGACGTAGACGTCGACGCGATAAAACAGAGCTGCTTTAAGGAGAGCATATTCAACGCGACAAGGGGCGTAAAGATAAGCGCCGAGGCTTCGTACACTCCCGAGGACACCGAGGTCACTATAAGCGACGGCGGCAGCAAGAGCGTAAAAGTATCAAAGGTCCCGCAGGCGCTTATAGATCTCTTCTTCCTGATAATAATAGCCGCGCTTTTGGCGCTTGCGCTTCTGATCTACATAATCCTGCGCAACTGGAAGTGCTTCCCGAGAAAGGTTAAATTCGTCTGCTCATCGCCGAAAAAATCCACCAAGACGATAAACTTAAAGCTCGGCAGCAACGGCCTTACAATAGGCAACCGCCAGTTTATAAAGATGCTTAAGCCGATAAAGAAGGCGAACGTACTTAATCGCCGCAGCAAAAACGCGACCTTCGGCATAAAAGGCTTCAGGATAGACGACAGCCAGCTCACCGACATCATGATCGGAGGACAGCGGTTCACCCAGAAGGTCCAGGGCAGATTTATAGATAGGACCGGAAAGCCGGTGAACTGGTCGAACTACCAGGTCGATTCGGTGCACGACGGGTTCATGATACAGTACACCACCGTGGGAGACGCCTACGGCGCGGAACCCGAGACGTACGTCTGCAGATTCGTGATAAATTAAAATTCATATAGAAAAGAAGGTAAAAAACAATGAAAAAAGAAATCTTACAGCCCAACCATGTAGACGCCACGCTTTTTATAGGCGTAGGAGGCATCGGCTCAGACATTGTTAAGAGGGTCGCCGACCTTTGTATCGACGACGATACGAGCGCGGTACGCTTTGTGACCCTCGATACCGACGTAAACGACCTTGAAAGGGTAGAGAAGGGTATAAAGATCACAACTATCCAGACCTCCTCTCCGCGTTCGGTAAGAGATTACCTTGAGGACGATCCCGACACCGCAAACTGGTTCCCGAGCAACAACATAATCGACGGCAAAACCGTTTCTGAGGGCGCGGGCCAGCTCAGGGCGATTTCAAGGCTCGCCCTTAACGCGACCATCAAGAACGGAAATATAAATAAGCTCTATAAAGAACTCGACGACCTGTTCCTAAAAAACGGCAAGGATAAAAACCACGCCATAAAGGTAGTCGTAGTATCTACCACAGCCGGCGGCACCGGCTCGGGCATAGCTATGGAGATGGGCATGCTTATAAGGCACTACATAAGCACCAACTATCCCGAATCGGCCGCAATCATAAGGGGCTACCTTATTCTTCCGGGAGTTATGAACGGAACGGTAATAAACAACGAGAGCGAAAAGGCGAGCCTTTTGCGCAACGGCTACGCGACAATAAAGGAGATCAACGCCTTTATGATGCAGGGCAGCGGATTCTTTGAATCCGAGCGCAGGCTTCACCGCTATAAGGGCCTGCATGTAACGGTTCCGACATCGGGCGGAAAGGCGGTCAAACTCAACGGCCTGCCGTTTGACTTCTGCTTCCTGCTTGACCGCGTAGACAGCATTCAGCACAGCATGAAGGCTTTGGATCAGTACAAGATAAACGCTGCGCGCACCCTCTATGAGCAGAACATAGGGCCTATGCGCTTCAGCGCTTCGAGTAAAGAGGATAACGTTATTAAGGAATTTATGGACCCCGCCAAGCTCGGCAGATGCAGATTCGGCGGAGCAGGTTCTGCGGTCCTCAGATACCCCTATGCCGACGTATGCGAGTATATAGCTTCGGATATGGCGCAGAAAAACCTGTTCGGCGAGATCGACAGCGCGATGACCGACGAGGAGAGCGAGACCGCCATCACCGATTCATGGCTCAAATACGACCTGATGTTCGACAAGGACAAAAAGGAGTACGACAGTATGCCCACCAGCGCCGATAAGGAGCCGAGGCTTTACCTGAAGTACCCCGATTACATCGAAAGATCGCAGGGCGACAGGTTCTCTGATATGATCTTTACAAAGTATCTGCGCAGGGTAGTTTCCTCCGCCGGAACGGTCGAGAACATAGTTCAGCTCTCCACCGCCGCGGGAAAATACACCGAGAGCTACGTCAACAAATTCATAGATTACGGCATAAAGCAGTTTGTAATACCAAGGCTCGGCCACTACGACGACTATAACGGCGCTTCGGAGGAGGAGTACAGCGCGGCTGAATCCACCGCGTTTGCCGACAGATACGCACAGATCCAGTCTCTTGAAAATATCGCGAACGATACAAGGGCGGATATGCATATGGCGAACTTTGTAAACGGCGCGTTCGGCAGCAAGGCTTCGGTGCGCCAGGCTGATCTTCCCAACTACATGATCCAGAAGTTTGTAAGCGTAAACGGCGAGGCTATCCACCCCGTCGCCGTAAGATACCTTCTCTATAAACTTTGGGCGCAGCTTGAAAAAATAGTCGAATCATATAAAGAGGACCTCGGTTATTCCGACACCTTAAGAAATATAAAGTTCGGCGGCGACACCAAGAGCAGCAAGAAGGAATTTGAGGTCAAGAACGGCTTCGGCGCGACCGAAAATTCTCTTGAAGAAATGTGCAGCGCCCTCGACGGCCTCGAGCCCGACAAGGAACACGACAGAAAGCGCGTCTGCAACGAAAAGCTCAACAGCTACTTCGGCGCCGTCGAGAGCCACTTCACCGCTTACTTCTCAAAGTGCCTTGCAGAAAAGGCCCTGCCGTTTGTAAAGAGCCTCTGCGCGGCCTATGAAGAATTTTTCCGTTCGTTCAAGGACAAGGCCGTCGCCCTCGAGAGAAGAAAAGAAAATATCGTTGCGGGAATGAAGTATAAGCAGGGCGACTGCACCATCAACCTGTTCAGCGAACCGGGGTACCTCAGCAGGCTTGTAGAGCGCGTAGGTTCCGAGGGCGAGGTTGCCGGCGAGGCGATCTTTGCCAACATTCACGATATGCTCCGTGAAAACGCCGAAATAGAGCAGAAGAGAATGTTCGACAAGTTCAACAGCGACGTAAAACACGACATCTTCGACGAGGTGATGATAGGCAGCTATCGCGCAGTCGTTGAGGAAAAGTATTCCGATTCGCTCGATCTCGATATCCTTCACGCCTTAAAGCTTGAATTTACCATCAAGTGCGACGTCGACGCCCTTAAGGCCCCGCCTCAGGACAGAGACCGCATAGCCAAGAGGGTAAAGGATCACGAGGCGCTTGACCGCTATATCCGCTCTAAGTTTGCAAGGGGCAGAAACCTTGCTACGCCGAGCATATGCAGAAAGAGCTTCGACGAGGCCCGCGATGTAAACGCGGTCGCCTACAGCCAGTACATAAAGGACGGCGACGGCCTGAGGGTAAGCGAATACTTCGACGAAAAGGACGCTTCGGATACGGTATCGAAGTACGAGATCAGGTTCTTCAGGTCTATCTATGTCGTAATGCCGACGCAGCTGTTCCAGTTCTGCGCGCCGAGAGTGAGCGACGACGGCCGCCCGAGGGTAGAGGTAATAGACTACTCCGATAAAAACGGCGCGGGCGAATGCTTCAGCCAGTACCAGATGTACATGGACGACATAGGCCCCGACAGCAGAATGAACTCGGTGATCACCCCGCACATCGACAGCAGATGGAATTCAATTTCCGTAATGCCCGAAATAGACCTCGACTACCAGGAATACCTTATGAAACACATTCACAAGGCCATGTTCTACGGGTTCATGCACGGCATAATCTCGCTAAGACACCCTTCAAAATACGATCTCGACAGGACCGTTTACAGATATCTTGACGGCAGGAACGGCTATAAGAAGCTCATAGTTTCAAACAAGACCAAGTGCGATAAGTTCTACGAGGTCCTTGACGCGCTGTACTTCGACAGAGCCGCGGTCAAGTCTATCCACACTTCCGTTGAAGCCCTGCGCTTGCAGGACGAGCAGAACGGCGTGGACTTTGAGGATTCGCACTTCAACATCGCCGCAAATAAGCTCAGATTGGGTATGCTCGTAGGCGATGAGGAGCTCGGCGAAAAGGATTCTAAGGATACCGTGGTATCGGTATTTGAGATCCCGCTCAGATATTACATTTCGCTCCCTGCGCGCCAGAGAGACGCCGCAGAGATCGAAACGATGATCGACGCCGGAATCGAGGCCCTGCGCGAGGAAGTAGCCTGCTTCGACCGCCAGGACGACGTAAACGCCCACACCGGAAAGATACTGACCGAGCAGTTCAACCTGTTCTTATCTCAGCACCCCGCCGGAAACAGCGACACCGAGGATATAATCTCGGCGGTGCGCAGAAAGGTCGCCGATGTTCTTACCGACCTCGACGTTTCGGGAAGAATGCTGAGCAGCCTTAAGGAAGCCGTTCTGTTATAAGATCATTAAATAATCAGACTTGCCGTTTAAGACAATGAAATGGAGATAAGTATGTTTACGGTTATCATATGCGATAAAAGCATTATTGATGATTATAAACGGAATTACGCTATCTACCTCAGACCCCTTGTAGAGAGTGAAAACGTCGTGTTCTGCAATTGGGAGACCGACGGTCGCTCTCTTGACGAGGCGGTGCCGGGGCTGGAGGAGGCAATAAAGCTTCAGAACGAATGGCAGGCGCTTATAGTCATGAGCCGGGAGATAATCGGCTCTGACGGAATAAAAAAGCGCAACCCGTTCGACTTTGTGAACTCAAAGAAGCCTAAAAGCCTTCAGACCCCGGAGGAAGTAGAAGCTTTTCGCGCCTATACCGATTCCGCATACTCCAAGGCTCTCGAAAATCCGCTGACCCGCCTTTCGATATGGCTTGCGGGGGTCCCGCTTAAAACCCGGCCGAACCTTCCCGAAAGCTACGGCGAAATACCCGATACCCCCGACGAGCAGTATTTTGACAAGTTGGGCTATGCCGATATAGACCCGCTTCAGTACGAGACCGACCTTGCAAACGTTCGCAAATACGAGCTTTTGGCCTCGGAGTTCGACATATGCGGCGCAATATTCAACCGCCCGAAAAGGGTTATAGCCGTAGCCGAAAGGGTCTCGCCCGACGGGCTTGAAAGCCAGGCGGAGCTTTGGAGGGCGTATAACGAGTTTGACTATTCGCGGTTTTATGAGGACAACCTGTACCCCGATAAGTTAAGATACCTGTTCTTTGATATCCCCTATATAGGGCTTCAGAGAAACGAGCAGGCGTACTTCAACTTTTTGCTGACCGTGATAACCCTGGGCGTAAAGGGGCTTCCCAACGACGCCGCAAGGCCAAACAGGGTGTATAAGATAGTTGCGACGGCGGACGACACAAAGATGTCTGCCGCCTGCGGAAGGTATATAAGAAAGCTCAGCGCAACTCACCTTAAAATCAGCAGCGCGATCGAAAAAACCGCCTCAAAGCCTAAGCCGTCGGTGACTAATAACGAGGTCAGAAAGCTTTTTGAAAGCGAGACCGAGATACCCGTTGCAATAAGCTCGGAATACAACACCGATGAGCTGATGGCGGAATACGACGTAGGGCTTGCAAAGGACTGCCCCGCCGACGAGGAGGGCTATTGGAACTCTCAGTTCCAGCGGATAAGCAAGCTGTTTGTGAGGTATCTGCGCGAACCCCGCAGGGCGGTCAAAAAGGCGGTCACGGGGGAATTTCGCGAGGAAAATTCAATAGAGAACCCCAAGGCGCTCGCCATGAACGAGTTCCAGCAGGAGGACGTTTTATATAAGCTCCAGGACGAAGAACAGCTTATGGTCGACACCGAGGTTGAAAACCTGTTTGACAGCGAGCTTTACACCGAAAAAATGAACGACGCCGACAAGGAGCTGAGAAGGCGCATCTCTCAGAGAATGACAAAGAGCAAGGCGGTAATTATAGGACTTGTGTCCATAGCCGTGTTCATGCTCGGCTTTATTCCGTTTTTCATCACCAACCACGGCCGCGGCACCGCGTTTATGCAGATAATGATAGCGCTTACGTCTTTGGCGGTATTTGCGGCGGTAGGATTTATCTGCCTTATATCTTTAAAACACAGGCTCGTGAATGTGTTCAAACACTTCAACTTTGTCATGAGCGGGATACTCTCGGACATTGACAGCGGGCTTGAAAAGTATTCAAAATATTTAAGCCATACCTGCAACGTAATGCGGGAATTTTCGGTGCTTAATTACATCGACGAAAACGACACCGAGGATTCGATGAGATGCAGGATAATGACCAACCATCTGCTTGAAATAGAGCGCAGGATAGACGACGTTACAAGGCTGTTCCCGGCAAACCTGAACGAGACTTCAGGCCCCGCCGAGAACCCCTACGACTACGACTATACGGTTTTGGCCGATTACGATTACCCGGTGCCCTTCTCGGCTTCGCAGACGGTTATAGAGTATATTCAGTCGGGAAACACCGTTTCGCTTCCCGTTGACTACCTGAAGTCAATTAAACTCGAAAGAGAGGAATTGTATGAGTAGTCTTGTTATTGCGGCTTTAAAATGGATGGCCGCGCTGCTGCCCTTTTTGCTGCTCTGCCTTTTGGGGAACAAGGTAAACCTTAAAAAGCCCTACCGCAGCAAGCAGTTCCCGATGCCCTTTGTGGCGGTGATATACGGGGTCATAGCCGTTATCCTGCTTCGCAGGCTCAACGACTTTCTGACCCGGGTCATTTATGCCCTGCCGGGGGCGGTTTCAAACGCTTCAAACGCAAGCTGGATGCCCGCCGGGCTGTCCGATTCGGTAAAAAACCTCTCCGAGGGTATCGACGGCGTTATACGTTCGCTCAATATACCCTTCTGGGCGTTCTTTATCGCTAACTGCGTTCTGATTTTGGCCTATATAATTATAAAGAGGATAATCATATCGATACTCAGTCGCGCAATAAGCTCGCATTCGCCTTTGCATGAAAAGGTCGCGGGGGTGTTCTACGATTACTTCCCCGAAAAGGACACATGGTGCGTAAAGGATTCCTACGCCCAGGCGAGGACCTATTTAAAATGGTTCTATGTTGCGGCGACGCTGATATCTATTGCGCTCACCCTTGTTTCCTGCCGGCTTTATTATCAGCAGCTTCTGAACATGATCTTCTACCCGGTGTTCGGAATACTCCCGATAGCCGAGATGTACTTTTACCTAAACGGCGCGACGAGGCGCGAATATACCGTAGATATCCTCGGCGAAAACGAGGACGCCTATAAGATCGTAAACTATTCGCTGCTGCGCAAATTCCTGCGCAACCTGTTCGGCGATAAGCTTCTTTCGGAGAACACCGGCGTAAACAGCGCGCTCGAATACGACCTCACCACCGAGGAGGTAATTGAAAACCTTGAAAAGGACGAAGACCCTAAGATATGCGCGTACGCCTCGTATTTAAGGAGGATACACTCAAAGGGCTTCAAGCTCGACCGCAGCTACCTAAGCTCATCGATAGACCTGATGAACGGCAAGAGCATACTTTTCAACAACCCCTTCTATAACGATCTCATACCCTACGCGTTCTATCCGATGAACCGCGCCCTTTTGGAGCACGGCAAGGTGCTTGTAATAATCGGCAGGCATTCTATTGAGGAAAACATAACCGATTGGATCGAGCGGGGAATAGGCGCGGTCACAAATATCCCGTTTATGTGGAATATAGGCGTTTTGGGCCGCAAGGCGGGAGATCAGGACATAGGAATAGTTACGAGATCGTCGATACTCGACGTAGACGTTCACAACGCCAACGAGGAGTTTTTGAGCAAGGTTAAGTTTGTGGTGGTTATCGAGCCTTCAAAGCTTATGACTACCGCGCAGATCGGCCTCAACATATTGGTCAAGAAGTGCCGCGACGCAGACGACGACAAAAATATTACGTTTTGCATCTGCGACAAAAACTGCGACGGCCTTGTCGACGCGCTTTCCCATGCGCTGATGATAAGCATAACCGAGGTATCGGCAACCGAAAAGCACAGCGGCACCCTCTCGTATATGACATGGGAGACCGACAACGAATACCTGCACCACCGCATAGTTCTGAACATTTCAAGATACTTGGGCGTAGGCACCGAGCTTTCGTTTGCCGCGCTTAAAAATCAGGTGTCAAAAACGGTGTGGTACGGCGGCGAAGCCTTCCCGGTAGTGGATATGAACTGGGTAGACAGGCAGTACTACTATGACCTGATGAAGTACGCGGGTCTGCCTACGAGCCAGGACGTTATGGACGATCACTTTAAAACGTCGATAGATTTCTGGAGCGCGTCGGCGTCCGAAAACAGCTATATAACCGTTGAGGACGAGCCGTTTAACATGTTCGAGATACTCCGCGAGTTTTCTACCCGTTCGAGCGAGCAGGGATTTGTAAACGTAATAGCTTCGGAATATCTTTTAAAGGATTACATGGCCGACAACGCCTCGGTGTTCGAGACCGACGCAAAGGCGATACCCTACATAGCCGCGGATTACGTCAGGACAAGGCGAAATACCGTTTTAAGGCTTACGCTTCTGATGTCGCGCGGATTCATAACCGAGGAGGCGGCCGAAAAGGAGCTTTCGCTTATAGGGATAAAGGCGTACGATATTCCCTCTCAGCTCTGGCTTGAAATTTACCGCTGCTACGCCCCCGCAGATGAGCTTGACAGCCTTCCCGGGGATTATAAGGAGGCGGTCTCCGCGGCGCTTTTGAGGACTCTTGAAGTAAACGACAATCCCAAGGACGCCGTAGGCGTAAGCCTCATTAAAACAAAGAGCCATTACAACATCACCCAAGGAAAGGTCGAAAGGGTGTACTATATCGACAGCAAGCCCTTTATTGCCGGCTGCATGTCGAGCCTGAAATCGGCCGAATACATATCTGAGGACGAAAAGGGCGAGCTTCACTACTTAGGAGCAGAACTCAACGAGCAGATCTATCAGAAATACCTTCCCGGCCAGAAGTTCACATTCGGCGGAAAGTATTACGAGATGCTCTACCTCACCGCCGCGGGGCAGATAATGGTAAGGCGCGCGTCGGATCACATAACTTCAAGGCCCTTTTACCGCCAGATAAGAAAATATACCTTTACCGCCGTAAGGCCGTCTGCGGTCATCGGCTCTCAGAAGGACATCGCCGGAATGAAGGTAATAAGGGAGTACGCCGATATATCGGTAGAAACTCCGGGCTACTACCTGATGGAGCGCTACAACGACTTTGCCGGCGCAAGAAAGGTTATTTTAGGCGGAAAGCTGAGCTCTGTTCCGGTCAGAAAATACTGCAACAAAGAGGTCCTCAGGATCGATCTGCCCGACATGGACGGGC
>CANRHA010000033.1 GCA_947630315.1 uncultured Clostridia bacterium | reverse complement strand
CTGACTTCTGACATCTGACTTCTGTATTCTTGATGTGGCCGCTTCGGCCACATCTTATCATCTCCCCCTTCTTGACAACTCCGCCCGGCGGCCTTATAATATACACATCTTTAACCCAAGGGAGGCATATGTATGAAAAAACTTATCGCGCTGCTGCTGGCGTTTGCGCTGCTGCTGTCTCTGACCGCGTGCGGCGAGCCTAAAGAGCCGGTCATAAACAACACCCACGGCGATCCTGCCGACGAGGCGAAAACCTATTCTCTTGATGAGCTTCTCTCCGAGATGAAAATCGGCTGGAACCTCGGCAATACCCTCGACGCCCCGGAGGGCGAGACGTCGTGGTTCCAACCCGTGACCACCCACGAGATGCTGGATAAGATCCACGAGCTCGGCTTCAACACCGTGCGTATGCCGGTGTCGTGGGGGCTTCATACTTCCGGCGCGCCCGATTATGTCATAGATGAGGATTGGATGGATCGCGTTGAGGAGGTAGTAAACTACGCTCTTGATAACGATATGTTCGTGATCATCAACTCTCACCACGACAACGATTTCTATTTCCCCTCGCGCGACCACGAGGAGGAGACCTATAACTATATCGAAAAGATCTGGACCCAGATCGCCGAGCGCTTTAAGGATTACGATCAGCACCTCATTTTCCAGTCGATGAACGAGCCGCGCCTCGCCGGTACCGAATATGAATGGACGGTAGATTTCAACAACCAGGACTGCCTCGACGCAATAGATATAATCAACAACTGCAACCAGAAGTTTGTCGATATAGTCCGTGCGTCGGGAGGGCGCAACGCCGAACGCTATCTTTTATGCGCGGTGTACTGCGGCTCGGGATATTTCTCTCTCAGAGACCCCTATAAGCTTCCTACAGACACCGCCGAAAGTAAGCTTCTGATCTCCGTTCACGCCTATACTCCTTATGATCTTGCGATGGACGGCGAAAGGATGGACGTCAGAACCTTCGACGACGCCGCGCGCAGGGCAATAGACGACGTTATAGATAAAAACTACGAGAAGTTCGGCAAGAACGGCGTGGGCGTAATATTTGATGAAATGGGCATCACGAATAAGAACAACCCCTATGACCGCCAGGATTGGGCGACATACTTTGTTGCAAAGGCAAAGAGCCGCGGACAGGTATGTATTTGGTGGGATAACTCCAACGTCACCGCCGGCAACGAGGCGTACGGCCTGTTCGACCGCCAGAACCTTGAGATTTACAGCGAGTCGAAATCGGCCTACGAGGGGCTTATGGCCGGCCTCGAGACCCCGCTCGATCAGATAAAATCATCAAGACCTCAGTAAACCCGACCCCTTTTTACGGAGCATCTACCATGGACAGAAACACCTCATTATCACTCATGCGCAGTATGCGCCTCGGTTGGAACCTGGGCAACACCTTTGACGCGCCCGCCGGCGAAATGTCATGGGGGAACCCTGTGACCACCCGCGAAATGCTCACAAAGATACATTCCCTCGGCTTCAACGCCGTAAGGATACCCGTTTCGTGGCACCGCCACACCGACCCCGATTTCACGATCCACAAGGATTGGCTTGAAAGGGTCGCCGAGGCGGTATCCTACGCCTATGACGACGGAATGTACGTCATCATAAACATTCACCACGACGACCGTATGTTTCAGCCGACGGCCGAGGGCTTTGAGGGCGGAAAGATCTATATAAAAAGGATCTGGGAGCAGCTCTGCGAGCGGTTTGAAGGCTTCGGCGACAGGCTGATATTCGAGGCGCTGAACGAGCCGCGAATGTTAAAACACAAGTACGAATGGAACCTTAAGTCCGACGATGAGGAGTGCCTCAGCGCGGTGGAGTACATCAACCGCTACGACCAGCTCTTTGTCGATACCGTGAGAGCCTCGGGCGGGAACAATAAGACCCGCTTCATAATGACCCCGTCGTACGCCGCCGCCCCTCATCACGCCTTTATACCCGCGTTCCGCGTCGCCTCGGACCCTGCGGACAGGCTTATAATTTCGGTGCATTCCTACGCCCCGGTCGGGCTGTGTCTGCTCGAGGACCCCGCCGTTAACAAATTTGACGAGCGCGGCGAGAAGGAACTTTTATACATGTTCTCAAAGCTGCGCGAGAGCTTTATCGACAAAAACATACCGGTGATAATCGGCGAGATGGGGATGATCAACAAGCAGAACCCCGACGATCGGCGCAGATGGGCGGAATTTTTCGTCGGGAACGCCCTGAAAAACGAGATGGTTCCCATCTGGTGGGATAACGGCGGGAGAGATTTTCGGCTGTTTGACCGCCGAAACCTCGGGATATATGAAGAAAGCGCGTGCGTTCTTGAGGGCCTTTTGGCCGGCGCCGAGAAGCTTAGATGAATCAAAAAAACAAGCAGGTGAGACGTTTCACCTGCTTTTTCTTTATCTTATTTTATCATCTCAAAATACCCGATCTCTTTAAACCCGCACTTTTCATAAAGCGCGATCGCCGCCGTGTTTTCCCTTTCGGCTTCAAGCCTGAAAACATGGCCGGGAAAACTCTCATCAAGCCACTTAAAGAACTCTCCGCCTATTCCTCGCCTGCGGTGCTCGGGGGCGACGTATAGGTCCTCTATCCATATGCAGCGCTTGCCGAACTCGGTTGAAAAGCTGTGCGCGAGCATGGCGTACCCCGCGATTTCGCCGTCCTCCTCGAAAATAACGCCGTCAAGAAAAGGGCTTTCGCTTATACATTCCGAAACGTCGCTTGAAAATATCTCCCGCGAGCCGTTTGTCATCACCGCCGGCGAGGCGTAAAACGTCTCCATCATATCTACGACCGCCTTTTTATCCCGGCTCTCCATTTTTCTTATCTTTAACATTTTTTCACCCGTCACTTGTGATACTTTCCGCCGTTCAGAATGCTGTACGCCCGGTAGATCTGCTCCAAAAGCACCACCCGCGCAAGCTGATGGGGCAGCGTGAGCCGAGACATTCCGAGCCTGAGGTCGCATGCGGATTTTATACTGCCGTCAAGCCCGAAGGAGCTGCCGATTATAAAGTTTATGACGCTTGCGCCGCTTACGGCGACGTCGCCTATTTTCTGCGAAAGCTCCTCGCTTGAAAGCTGTTTGGCCTCAACGCAGAGCGCTATGCTGTACGAGCCTTTAAGGCCGATGTACGGCTCTATAAGCTTAGCCTCGGCGGCGAGCGCCGCTTTTATTTCGCCGTCGGTCGGCTTCTGGGATATCCTCGCCTCGGGCAGTTCGACTATATTAAGCTTGCAGTACGCCCCGAGCCTTTTTGAGTACTCCGCGCAGGCTTCCCGCCAGTAGGATTCCTTAAGCTTGCCCGGGCATATTACATTTACCGCCGTCATTAAAACACCGCCTCGGCCCCTGCGGTCTCAACTGGGGCTATTGCCAGAAGATAATCCCTGCCTCTTACATATTCGCTGCCGAGGGTGCGCAAAAGCGTGTTTTCGGCGACGCGCGGCGTGTTGTTTTCGCGGCTTAAGTGCCCTAAGATTATCCTGCGGGTGCCGCGGTCAATAAGCCGGCGGACCTCCTTTGCGCTGTCTGTGTTTGAGAGGTGCCCGAAGTCTGAGGCTATTCTTTTTTTGAGGTAGAACGGGTAGCTGCCGTTTCTGAGCATCGATTCGTCGTAGTTCGATTCCAAAAGAACAAGGTCTGCGCCGGTGAGGGCTTTGTCGACCTCATCGGTGACGGTTCCGAGGTCGGTGCAGACGCAGCAGATCTTCCCGTCGGGGGTATGTATTCTGAATCCTACGCTCTCGGCGGCGTCATGGGGCGTTCTGAACGGTTCGACATAGAATCCGCCGGCCTCGGCTCCGCGGGATATGTCAAATACCTCCGCCCCGGCGCACAGGCAGCCGTGGGATTCAAGATACTCTGCGGTGCCCGAAGATGCGTACACCGGCACGTTGAAGTTTTTGAGAAAAACCTTTAACCCGTTTATATGATCCGAGTGGTCGTGGGTGATAAAAACCGCCTTTACCGCCTCGGGGGATATTCCGTTCTGCATGAGGGCAGCCACTATTTTTCGGCAGCTCGCGCCCGCATCGACAAGTATTCCGCCCGACGGTGAGCCTATAAAGTGGGAATTTCCCGAGCTTGATGAAAACAAAGGGTAAAATCTTGCCAACCTGCGGCCTCCTGTTCATAAAGAAAGCTGTCATACGGACAGCTCACGTTGTTTATTTATATAATTTTTGATTATTTCCGGATCCTCTGCTGCGGGTCTTGCGTAGCTTAGCTCTTGATCTTCTCGCGTCCGGGTCGCGGGAGACGCACATTTTTACGAACCTTTCGCAGTTGTCATACATATTCCCGCGCCGTTCATCCCGCAGACTGCAAGCCCGATCATACCGCTTTGCGCCGGTTGTCGTAATCGGTTTCGCGGATTATGTCGGCGCCGAGTGCCCTCAGCTTGTCGTCGATGTTTTCATATCCGCGCTCGATGTGGTATATGTCTTCAACAACGGTGGTGCCGTTCGCCATAAGCCCCGCGATCACAAGCGCCGCGCCGGCTCTTAAATCGGTGGCCTTTACCGTTGCGCCAGAAAGCTCCTTAACGCCCTGGATCACCGCCGTGGTGCCCTCGACGGTTATATCCGCGCCGAAACGCCTTAGCTCGTTTGCATAGCGGAAGCGGTTGTCGAATATGTTGTCGGTGACAACGCTGGTGCCCTCGGCCGTAGAGAGCATTGTCGAGAACTGCGGCTGCATATCGGTCGGGAAGCCCGGGTGAGGCAGGGTCTTGAAGCTCGTCTTCATCAGCGGACCCTCGGCCTTGACGTGAACGCTGTCGTCGAACTCCTCAACAAAAGCGCCGGCCTTGCGAAGCTTGTCCGTTATCGATTCGAGGTGTTTCGGAATGACGTTTCTTATTATTACGTCGCCCTTTGTTGCCGCCGCCGCGACCATATATGTTCCGGCCTCTATAGGGTCGGGGATTATCCCGTAGGTCACGCCCTTGAGATATTTAACGCCCCTTATCTTTATAACGTCGGTGCCCGCGCCCATTATATCAGCGCCCATCGAGTTCAGAAAGTTTGCGAGGTCAACTATCTGCGGCTCCTTAGCGGCGTTTTCTATCACGGTCAGGCCCTCGGCCTTTACCGCGGCAAAGATGGCGTTTATAGTTCCGCCCACGGTTACTATGTCGAAGTATATCTGGCTGCCTATGAGCTTGTCCGCCCTGAGGCTTACAACGCCGCCGTCGATGGCGTGGCGCGCGCCGAGGGTATTAAAGGCTTTTAGGTGCTGATCTATCGGGCGGTCGCCGAGATCGCAGCCTCCGGGCATAGGAACATCCGCCTTGCGGAACCTGCCCAACAGGGTTCCGAGAAAATAACTCGAAGCCCTGCAAGCTCTTGCGAGCTCATAGGGTACAACGGGATCGGAGATCCCGCGGGTGTCAATGCGGACGGTGTTTTTATCTATTATCTTTATGCTTGCGCCCATTTCGTAGAGGATCTTTATGCAGACGTTTATATCCTGAATTTCGGGCACGTTTTCAAGTACGCAAGGCTCGTCGGCGAGAATTGCCGCGGCAACTATAGCGACGGCGGCGTTTTTTGCCCCGCTTATAACTACCTCTCCGCGAAGAGGCTTTCCGCCGTGAATTACAAATTTATCCATTATATCTATCTCCAATGGGGAACCGGCCCCTGTATTAAAAGTCTATTAGTTATTTTAACACGCTTTTTTCAAAATAGCAATTACAATTCAGTAACAAAATCGTGTTTTTTGCCCACAGTGAGGCTTATTTTAAAGAGTGTCTATCATTCTACCACAAAAAAGCGCGGTATGCAAGCCCTTTTTTACATTTTCTTGACTTATTTGTAAAGTCAGTGTATAATTGTCTCATCAAACATTTTCTCGGAACAAATTATTTTAGGAGGATCATCTATGAAAACCTATCTCGGCATTGAATTTGGTTCTACAAGAATAAAAGCCATACTTATAGGCGACGGCGCAGAGGTAGTTGCGTCGGGCGCTCACGATTGGGAAAACCGGCTTGAAAACGGCGTATGGACCTACACCCTCGACGACATAAGCGAGGGTTTGAAGGACGCTTACGCCAAGGTCGCGGCGGATTATAAATCAAAGACGGGCGAAGCGCTTACGGAGATAGGCGCAATAGGAATAAGCGCCATGATGCACGGCTATATGCCTTTTGACGCCGAGGGGAAGCTTTTATCCCCCTTCAGGACATGGAGAAACACGATAACCGCCGACGCCTCGGATAAGCTCTCGGAGCTTTTCGGGTTCAACATTCCTCAGCGCTGGACTATAGCCCACCTCTACCAGTCGATATTAAACGGCGAGGAGCATGTGTCAAAGATAACGAGCGTGCTAACCCTTGCGGGGTATATACAGTGGAAGCTCACCGGCAGAAAGGTAGTGGGCGTAGGCGAGGCTTCGGGAATGTTCCCGATAGATTCGGCCACATGCAGGTACGATACCGCGATGGCGGATAAGTTTGATTCGCTCATAGCCTCAAAGGGCTACGGCTGGAAGCTGCGCGACGTTCTGCCCGAAATTGCCGTTGCGGGCGAAAACGCGGGGACCCTTACCGAAGAAGGCGCGCGTTTTCTTGACCCGACCGGAACGCTCAGGGCCGGGGCGCCCCTCTGCCCTCCCGAGGGCGACGCGGGCACCGGAATGGTTGCGACAAACAGCGTTCGCGAGAGGACCGGCAACGTATCTGCGGGAACCTCGGTGTTCGCGATGATAGTTTTGGAGAAGGCCCTTTCAAAGCTCTACCCCGAGATAGACATGGTAACAACGCCGAGCGGCGCGCCGGTAGCCATGGTCCACTGTAACAACTGCTCGTCAGACCTTGACGCGTGGATGAGGATATTCATGGAGTTCGCCGAGCTTTCGGGCCACCCGATGAGAAAGCCCGATCTTTACGATCTGCTGCTCAAAAACGCCATGAACGGAGACGCCGACTGCGGCGGGGTAGTCAGCTGCAACTACTTCTCGGGCGAGCCTATCACTCACCTTGACGAGGGGCGGCCGATGCTTTTAAGAAAGCCCGATTCGGCGTTCAACCTTGCAAACCTGATAAGAAACAACCTGTTCTCGGCGCTTGCGACCTTAAAGATCGGCCTCGACATACTTCTTGCCGAAAACGTAAAGATAGACAGGATACTCGGCCACGGCGGATACTTCAAGACAAAGGGAGTGGGTCAGAAGCTCCTTGCCGCGGCTATGCGCACGCCGGTTTCAACTATGGAGACGGCAGGCGAGGGCGGAGCATGGGGAATGGCGATACTTGCAAAGTATTCCGCCGACGGAAACGGCCTTACCCTTGAGGATTATCTTGACAAGAAGATCTTTGCGGGAATGGAATCTGTAACCGAAGCCCCCGACCCGAAGGACATTTCCGGATTCGACAGCTATATGCAGAGCTACAAGGCGATGTTAAAGGCCGAGGCCGCCGCGGTCGAAGCCTTCTGATAAGATGTGGCCGAAACGGCCACATCACAGATATTAGATATTAGAAGTTAGATATTAGAATTTAAAGGTGTCACCTTCGGTGACGGATTTAAATTGAGCGAATAATGCGGGCGATTTAGACACTCCCCAATTAGAAGACAGATGGCAGAGATCAGATGGCAGAGGTGCTTTTACCGGGCTTGCGGGAAGATGAGGGCAGCGGGTAGGGCGGAACTTTCCGCCACCGTTTCCGTAACCTTCTGCGCATATCGCAAGGATTCTGCTATCCGCCACCCTCGCTCCTACCTTCATCTGTTTTCTGATTTCTGACTTCTGACCTCTGGGCATGGGCGAAGCCCGCCCCGCGCTCGCGCGCGGGGCCAGCGCGCCGCAGGCGCGCTGCGGCGGCCCCTTCGGGGCTGCCGGGGCTTCGCCCGGGCCCCCCGGCAGACAACAAAGGTGCGTGCGAGCCGCCGCCCCGGATCCGGCGGCTATATGCGATTATGAAATATGCCCGTTTTGTTCCGGTTCGACCGCCCTCGACAACAACGGCCGTCTCGGTTGTCTTGCAGACAAAACATGGCATATAAGGTGCTCCGCAAGCCCGCGGGGCACGACTTTTCTATCTCAGAGAGGCTTATCCGGCGGGCTTTGTTTTATGCTTTAACTATTATTTTCATATCACCCTTTAACTATTATGCTCAGGGCGCGCGGGTGACAGGTTATAGAGGTCTCGGTGAAGGTTCCGCCGTTTTCGCCGTCAAGAGTCCAGGAAAGCGGCTTTTCGCTCAGAAAGCTTATGCTGTCGGTCTTGAAGTACTCAAAGCATTCGGCGGAGAAATCCCTTTTCATTATCGCCGAAACGAGCTTGTTGAAGTCGAGCGGGTTGCGCGGCTTTTTTACCATCAGGACCTCAAAAAAGCCGTCGTTGAGGGCTATATCCTGCGGCAGAATGTTTTTCATTCCGCCGACCTGAAGGGTATTTGTTATCAGCCCGAGGATATATTCCCCCTCTGCGCTTCTTTCCGCCGAGGTAAATTTTATGTGATACGGAACGATGTTTTGGAGCGAGGCCGCCCCGGCGATCAGATAGGCGAGATATCCTATTGAATTTTTCTGAGCTTGGGGCGTTGTATATGTTACTTCCGTAAACAGGCCGAACCCCGCGACGTATGAAAAATATCTGCCGTTCATACAGCCTATATCTATCTCAAAAGGCACGCCCGAAACGGCGTTTTTTGCCGCAGGCATTATCTGAACGGGCACGCCGAGGGAATGTGAAAAGTCATTTGTCGAGCCGCAGGGGATATATCCGAACGGCTTATCAAGCCCCGCCCTAATAAAGCCGTTTATGGCGCCGTTTAGGGTTCCGTCGCCGCCGGCAACAACAATTCTGTCAACGAAGTTTGCGTATCTCATGGCGGTGGCCGTGCAGTCCTCGCCCGATTGCGTCGGGTGCACGGTTACATCCCACCCTGCAGAGGTATACAGGTTAAGTATCTCGTCGAGCTTTCGGCCGACGGTTTTCATACCCGAGTTCGGGTTGTACAAAAACAGCATGCTGCTCAATGACTTATATCTCCTTTCGCGGCCTTCTGCCGGCCCCCACCCCGCGCGCAGCGCCGGTGCGTGCCCCTGCGGGGCACGCACCCGCCCGCGCCCCCTCCGGGGGCGCGGGTTCCCCGCCGCCGCAGGCGGCGGGGGAGCGCTGCGCGCGGGGTGGGGCAAGCTCAGACCCTCGCCACCTTGCACTCCCTTGCGGCTTTGACCGTGGCCTCTGCTACGGCAGCGGCTACGCGCTTGTCTGTAGCGGAGGGGATTATGTAGTCGGCAGAGAGTTCGTCGTCGCCGACAAGCCCCGCGAGGGCGTATGATGCGGCTACTTTCATTTCCTCGGTTATCTGCGAAGCCCTGCAATCGAGCGCGCCGCGGAATATCCCCGGGAAGGCGAGGACGTTGTTTATCTGGTTCTTGAAGTCGGAGCGCCCGGTTCCTACGACTTCCGCCCCCGCTTTGAGGGCGAGGTCGGGCATTATTTCCGGTACGGGGTTCGCCATCGGGAAGGCTATAGCCCTCGGCGCCATTGAAGCTATCATCTCCTCGCTGACTATTCCCGGCGCGGAGACGCCTACGAATATGTCCGCGCCTTTCATCGCGTCGGCGAGGCCGCCCCGCATATGTCTGAGGTTTGTGACCTTTGCCATTCTCTCGGTCTCGGGGTTCAGCCAATCCTCTCCCTCGCAGACTATGCCCTTTATATCCACAAGCGTCACGTCTTTGAAGCCTATGTTCAACAGATGTTTTGCTATTGAACAGCCGGCCGAGCCCGCCCCGCATATCGTCACCCGCGCTGAAAGATCTTTACCTACAACCTTAAGCGCGTTTAACAGGGCCGCTGCGACAACAATGGCGGTGCCGTGCTGGTCGTCATGGAAAACGGGTATGTCGCAGATCTCCTTTAGACGGCGTTCGATTTCAAAGCAGCGCGGCGCGGAGATATCCTCAAGATTTATTCCGCCGAAGCTGCCCGAAATAAGGTATACCGTCCTGACTATCTCGTCGACGTCCTTTGAGCGAACGCAGAGAGGAAACGCGTCCACATCCGCAAAAGATTTAAACAGCGCGCATTTGCCCTCCATTACCGGCATACCCGCCTCGGGGCCTATATCTCCGAGGCCCAAAACCGCGGTGCCGTCGGTGATGACGGCTATGAGGTTTCCGCGCCGCGTAAGTTCAAATGATTTTGAGTAATCCTTCTGAATTTCAAGGCAGGGCTGAGCCACTCCCGGCGTATACGCAACCGAGAGGTCGTGTCTGTCCTCAATTTTGCATCTCGGAACGACCTCTATCTTGCCTTTCCATTCGTAGTGCATCTTCAGGGATTCTTCGCTGATCGTCATACTATACTTCCTTTATTCTACATATTTTCGGGTTTCGCGATACAAAGCGTAATATTGCGGGCCGGTTCTACTCTGCGTAATCGCAGGCTTCTGCGTGCCCCCGGCCTCCGGGCGCCGCCCCGGGCCGTCTCCGACGGCCCTTGCCCGCCTGCGGCGGGCAAGCGCGCTTCGCGCGCGGGCGGCGCCCGGAGGCCGGGGCACGCAGAAAGGTCAGGTCATATCCTCGGGGCGGAACACTTTGTCAAACTCAGCCTCCGTCAGGAAGCCGAGGGCTGCGGCCGCCTCCTTGAGGGTGATGTTTTTCTCAAAGGCGAGCTTCACCGTTTTTGCGGCGTTTTCGTAGCCGATAGAGGGATTGAGCGCCGCGGCGAGCATCAGAGATTTGTTCACGTTTTCGCTCATCTTTTCGACGTTGGGCTTTATTCCGGCAACGCAGTTTTTGCGGAAGCTCTCCATAACGTCGGAGAGGAGCCTTGCCGACTGCATGAAATTATATGCGATCACCGGCAGAAATACGTTAAGCTCAAAGTTTCCCTGCGAGGCTGCAAAGCCCACCGCCGCGTCGTTGCCCATGACCTGGACCGCGACCATCGTCACGGCTTCGCACTGAGTAGGGTTAACCTTTCCGGGCATTATCGAGCTGCCGGGTTCGTTTGCGGGAATGGTTATCTCCCCGAGGCCGGTCCTAGGACCCGAGGCGAGCCAGCGTATGTCGTTCGCTATCTTCATGAGGTCGGCGGCGAGGGCTTTGAGGGCGCCGTGCGCAAATACCGCCTCGTCCTGAGAGCTTAAAGAGTGAAATTTATTCGGATCGGTCTTGAAAGGGTGCCCCGTTGCTGAGGATATTTTTTCGGCGACTAAGGCGTCGAACCCTTTCGGAGCGTTAAGCCCGGTGCCCACCGCCGTTCCGCCTAAAGACAGGTTTGATAAAGTTTCCAAGGATAGTCCGATCTGTTCGCGCGAGCGATCTAAGAGGGCTTTCCAGCCGCTTATCTCCTGAGAAAACCTTATGGGAACGGCGTCCTGAAGGTGAGTTCTCCCGCATTTCAAAACGCCCTCGTTCTCCTTTTCGAGCCGGTCAAATTCATCGATAAGCCGCGAAATCGACGGCATAAGGCTTTCCTTTATCCCGCATACGGCGGCTATGTGGATCGCCGCAGGGAAGGTGTCGTTCGAGCTTTGCGACATGTTCACGTCGTCGTTCGGGTGCAGGAGCTTTTTTCCGGCTATCTGATTTCCCCGGTTGGCTATTACCTCGTTCAGATTCATGTTTGACTGCGTGCCCGAGCCGGTCTGCCATACGGCGAGAGGAAATTCATCTGGCAGCTTTCCCTCATAAATCTCATCGCAGGCCGCGGATATCGCTTCAAGCTTTTCCGCGGTCATTTTTTCGGGCAGAAGCTCGCGGTTTGCCTCGGCGCAGCACTTTTTCAGCACGGCAAACGCGCGTATTATTTCCGGCGGCATTTTTTCCGTGCCGATCTTAAAGTTTTCATAGCTTCTCTGGGTCTGCGCGCCCCAGAGGTGTTCGGCGGGAACCTTTACCTCGCCCATAGAGTCGTGTTCAATGCGATAGCTTTCCATCGTGTAACCTCACTTATCAGTTTTTTATCCGGGTATCCTGCCCGGCGCGGCCCCGGGCCGCAGCCCGCACGCTTCGCGTGCCGCCCGCGCTCCGCGCGGGCGGGCCGGCCCCCGCAGGG
>CANRHA010000032.1 GCA_947630315.1 uncultured Clostridia bacterium | reverse complement strand
GGCGGCTTCTTCTGCGGCGTCCTTTGCGGCTTCTACGGCGTCGGAAGCGGCGTCCTTAGCGTCCTCAACAAAATCGCCCAGGTCGATGTCGTCAAGGTCGAGGCCGTCTCCGAGATCGGAAGCGGAGTAGGAGTCCTGATTTCTTTCAGCGAGCTTATCTGCAACAAAGTCGGCAAATCTTCCGGCAAGCTCCGAAACCTTGTCGGAGGCAACCACTATTCCGCCCATTACGCCGTTGATAACGTTGTTCACCGATTCGTTGATGTTGATGGTGGGAGCGGAGTCGTCATCGTCGTCGTAAAGGTCTTCGTCATCTTCATCGTCTTCGCCGTCGGACTCGAGTGCGTCTTCAACGTCTTCTGCAAGATCTTCGGCGGCGTCTTCGGCATCGTCAAAAACGTCTTCGCACTCGTCGCAGGTGCACTCTTCGTCGTCCTCGCTGTTCTTTCTCGCCAGAGAAACGGCAAGAGCAGCTGCGGCGGCCGCTGCGCCCAAACCCAAAGCTATTTTAAGAAAATTACCCATAATGTCAGATCCTTTCGCTTAATTTTTACCATTATACCACATATATTTAAATTTTGCAAGGCTTTTGTCAAATATTATCCGTCAAATTCATAATAATAGATATTGCGGCGAGCGGCGCGGTCTCGCACCGCAGTATCCTATCGCCGAGCCATATTTTTTTGACGCCGTTTTTTTCGGCCTCCTCGGCCTCGTAAGCTTCAAACCCGCCCTCGGGTCCTACAAGAAGACCTATTGCGCCGTTTTTCGGCAGGTTTGCCTGATTAAGCCTTATACCGCCCTTTTCATAGCAGATAAGCCCCGAGTCGAGGCACTTCATCTCGGAGATGCAACTTTCAAAGGATATTATGCCCCCGACCTCGGGTATAATTCCGCGGCCCGACTGTTTTGCGGCCTCAAGGGATATTCGCTGAAGGCGTTCGCGTTTTTTTTCAAACTGCGCGGCGTCGGGGCGTGATACGCAGCGCTTTGTCATCACCGGAACGACCATTGACGCGCCGAGTTCGACCGCCTTCTGAATAATGAGTTCGAGCTTGTCGAGCTTCGGCAGGGCCTGATATAAAATGAGGTTTACCGAGGGTTCCTTTGAATCCTCAACCGAAATAATTTTCGCCGTTACCGAGATATCCGAAATTTTTTCGAGCCGGCAAAGGTAATCCCTGCCGCCGCAGCAGACGGTAATATTTTCTCCCGCCGCCATTCTGAGGCTTCGGCCTATGTGCCTTGCGTCGTCGCCCGATATTATTATATTCTCCCCGGCCGGGGGAACGTCAATGAAAAACCTTGGCATATTTTCGCCGCCTTTCAGGATAATTTTACACTGTCGCGCCGGAGAAGTCAAGAAGATAGATATTAGATGTTAGAGGATAGGTGTTAGAGGCGGAGGAGGAAGGCTGCTGCTCCTGGGGCAGGGGGGAGATGGGGAGGAGAGCTTGGCAGGGCGGTGCAGACCGTAGGCTACTGCGCTGCCATGGGCCCCGGGCGAAGCCTGCCCCGCGCGGAGCGCGGGGCCAGCGGCAGCGAAGCTGCCGCTGCGGCGGCCTGCGGCCGCCGGGGCTTCGCCCGGGCCTTCGGCAGAGAACAGAGGTCGGAAAACAGAAGACAGACCCGGGAAGACAAAGGTGGCGGATAGCAGGGGGTTGCGGCAGGAGAAGAAGGCGGCGGCAAAGGGAGCAGAGGGTTTCGGCGCGCTCACATGCCCTTTATTTTCTGTAATCCCGGTAAAAGCTTTTCTGACATCTGATTTCTGTCTTCTGCCCTCTAACCAAATCGCCCCTGTGGCCGCAGTCTGTGCCGTACCCCCTCGCAGGACGTTCTAACTTCTAACTTCTAAATTCTATCTTCTATCTTCTAACTTCTAACATCTAATATCTAATATCTAATACCTATGATGTGTCCGTTTCGGCCACATCCCTCCCCTCAAAGCTCTTGCAAATCCCGAACGATTGTGATATTATAGAATCAACCCACGTTTTGCCTGTCTGAAAGGAGAACTTTTTAATGAATTTTGAAGTTATGGAGACCGAGCATTTTCTTTTCCATTGTTACAAGTCCGATTGCGATATCGTTTCGGACATAGCAACGATGGTCGAGGAGAAGGTGCTCAGCGTTTCGCTTGTTTTTTCGGTGCCTCCGCTCGGAAAAAAGATCGATTACTATATCTGCCCCGACGTTGAATCCTTTATTCAGCTCAGCGGCGTCATGCGCGACAGCTACGAGAGCTGGATGGTCGGCAACACCGATTGGGATAACGGCAGGGTCTGTGTGATATCTCCCCGCGCAGTTACCGACCGCTCTCCGGCCGATATGTATAAGGTCATCGTCCATGAGGCGGTTCATGTCGTTATGGATTCCTTCTGCAACCCTAAGGATCTTCCGCTGTGGCTCACCGAGGGCGTTGCGGTTTTGTTTGCCGATCAGACCCCCGAGACTCTTGACCCCGAACAGGCCCCGCTCATCAGCCGGCTTTCGGGGAGCAGTTTTGCTTCTCTTGGCGGATATAAGTATTCCGGCGCGTATGTGCGTCATTTTCTTGAACTTTACGGCGCCGATGTACTTAAAAAGATTTTGACCGGCGAGGCGAGCGCCGACGGTTATATTGCCGAAGGTTTTGAAAAGGAAGCCGCCGCGGCCTTTATGAACCGCTGCAAATAATGATCTTTGAAAACTGTAATCGTTGAAAATTATTATCTAACGATCTTGTAAAATAATGATCTTCGGAGGAATGCAAAAATGGAAAGACGCGACAAAATCAATTACTATCTTGATATTGCCGACACCGTTGCGGCAAGATCGACCTGTCTTCGCCGCAGATTCGGCGCGGTCATCGTCAACCACGACCAGATCATCTCGACCGGCTATGTCGGCGCGCCGAGGGGCAGACAGAACTGCTGCGATTTAGGCAACTGCGTCAGGGAACAGCTTAATATACCGCGCGGCGAGAGATACGAGCTGTGCCGTTCGGTCCATGCCGAGATGAACGCCGTAATAAGCGCCTCCCGCGATCAGATGATAGGCGCTACGCTCTACCTTGTAGGCAGAGAGGTATCCACCGGCGAATATGTAAAAAACTCGACCTGCTGTTCGCTCTGTAAAAGGGTAGTGATAAACAGCGGCATCGAGAGGGTGATCATCCGCGACACCGACGCAGATTACCGCGTTATAGAGGTAATGGAGTGGATAATGAACGACGAATCGGTCGGCGGCCAGAGGGGCTATTGATGCATAAGATCTACATAACCTCCTCGCCCGACGAGACGGTAGAGCTCGGCAAAAAGTTAGGCTCAAAGCTCAGGGCGGGGGATATAATAGCCTTTCGGGGCGATCTCGGCGCGGGAAAAACTACCATGACCCGCGGCATCGCCATCGGAATGGGGCTTAAAGATGAGGTCAGCTCGCCTACGTTCGCGCTTGTGAACGAGTACCCCGGCAGGCTTAGGCTCTGCCATTTTGACATGTACCGCATAACCGGCGCGCTCGATCTTGAATCAACGGGCTTTTTTGATTACCTCGACAGCGGCTGCGTAATAGCGATAGAATGGAGCGAAAACATAGCCGACGAGCTGCCCGAGGGGGCTATCACCGTTGAGATCGCCCGAACCGGCGAGGAGACCCGCGAGATAAAAATTATCGGAGATGAACGTTTTGAGCTTTGAAAATATCCTCGGCATAGACACCTCGGGAAAAACCGCGTCCTGCGCGGTAATGCGCTCGGGCGAGCTTTTGGGCGAGTGCACCTTTGAGACCTCTCTTACGCATTCCCAGATAATCCTTCCGCTTCTTGAAAGGACCCTTGAAGACTGCTCTCTGTCTCTGAAAGATATCGATCTCTTTGCGGTCGCGGCCGGCCCCGGAAGTTATACCGGCCTGCGCATAGGCATCGCCGCGGTAAAGGGGATATGCGCCCTCGGCAAGCCCTGTATAGGCGTATCTACTCTTGAGGCGCTGGCCTGTAACGCCATGGCGGCAAGGGGGCTTATAATAGCGGCTCTTTCGGCCAGAAAGGGCGTTTCATATTACGGCGCGTACCTCTCCGACGGCGAGACCCTTACCCGGTATTTTCCAGATACGGTAGGCGACGAGAGCGGGATAAATGATATTGCAAAAGGATATAACGGCGACATAACCCTTGTCGGCGACGCCGCCGCGCGGCTCAAAAGCGAGCTTTTTATAAATGATATTCGCGTAAAGACCGCGCCGCCGAACGTAAGGCGTCAGAGCGCCGCGGGGGTATGTATGGCCGCGCTTTTTCACCCCGAAGACGTGACTACCGCCGAAAAATTGGGCGCAAGATACCTCCAGAGCACCATGGCTGAAAAGCTTAAGGACAGGGGAGAGCGCATATGAAAAGAAAGAGGCTCGACCGCGATATCGGCTGGGGGTTTCAGGGATTTCCCTACTACCAATTCAGGCTTGAAACGGAGGGCTTTTGCGGGCTTGTCTCGCTTATAGACATACTTTCGGGCGAACAGTTTTTCTGGATCACCGAAAAGGCCGGGAACGTGCCTACAACGGGCGCGGGAATGAAATGGCTGCAGCTTGTTCCGGACGGAAAAAGCCGCCTGATAACCGCTATGTATAAGCCCGACGGCGTTCTTTCCGTATGCTATGTCGATGTTACCGAGCGGCTCGAATACGACCCCGACGGCGTAGCGGCGTATGTCGACAAGTACCTCGATGTTGTTTTCACGCCCGAGGGAGACGTATCGGTACATGACCGCGACGAGCTTGACGAAGCCCTTCATGCCGGAGATATCACAGAGGAGCAGTACATGGCGGCAATAAAAGAATGCGACCGCATTTTAGAGGAGATGTGCCGTGATATCCCGAAAACGGCGGAGCTTTTATCGGATATCTATAAAAAAGCGCTTGAAAAGGTCCGTAACGGCGAGATCTTGCCTTTACATACAAAATATCAAAACCCGAAAGGAGATATAAAATGATAGGAATAGGAAACGACCACGCCGCAGTCGAGCTTAAGCAGGCGATCTGCGAACACCTTGCCGAGCGCGGCATTGAATTTACCGATTACGGCATAGACCCCGGCGAAAAGATCGATTACCCCGACATGGCCGAAAAGGTCTGCCGCGACGTAGTTTCGGGCAAGCTTGAAAAGGCCGTTCTGCTCTGCGGCACCGGCGTAGGCATATCTATATCTGCAAATAAGATAAAGGGCATTCGCGCCTGCTGCTGTTCCGACGCTTTTTCTGCAAAGTACACCCGCCTTCATAACGACGCCAACGTCATCTGCATGGGCGGAAGGGTAGTAGGCCCGGGGCTTGCCTGTGAGCTTGTCGATCTGTTTTTGGACACCGAGTTCGAGGGCGGCCGCCATCAGCGCAGGGTAGATAAGATAACCGCGCTGGAAAATAAATAACCCCCTGCAACAAGAAAACAAGCCTGCATAACCTGACATAAAGCCGCCATCTTCCACGTTGGCGGCTCTTACTTTCCGCGGCGGATTGCCGCAGCCCCGGGCGAAGCCCGCCCCGCGCGGAGCGCGGGGCCAGCGGCAGCAAAGCTGCCGCTGCGGCGGCCTCCGGCCGCCGGGGCTTCGCCCGGGGCCCTTGTCAGAGAACAGATGTCAGATATCAGAAATCAGATGCGGGTGGACAAAGGTCAGCGCACAGCAGGAGGTTGCGGCAACGGTGGCAGAGACTTTCGGCGCCTCGCAGCGCCCTATGGCACACTTGTTTTCCTATCTCAGTGAGGCTTAAAGCTCCCGTTTTTTCATTCTCCCGCCGGGGCGGTCCTTCCGTCTATGATCTTAAGCACCGCCTTCATCAGCCTTATAGGCTCCTCGCCCTTGGCAAGCTTTATGCTTATGAAGCCGTTTTCGGTGCCGTCGACCTTTACTCTGCCCTTGAACTGCTTTGTTACCGCCATTATCCCGGGTATATTTGCCTCGCGGATATAAAAGTATATCCAATCTCCCTTTTGGGATATCTCCCTTATGCCGTTTGCCGAGGCCATGTTCCTTAACAGCGCGACGTCAATAAGCCCCGTCACCGATTTAGGCGGCTCGCCGAAGCGGTCTATAAGCTCATCTATAACGTCTTCCGAATCCTCTGTAGATACTATCTGAGCTATCCTGCGGTAGGCGTCTATTCTGAGCGAAAGGTCCTCGATGTAATCCTCCGGGATAAACGCGTTTATTGATACGTCGACAAGGCAATCCTCGGGAGCCTTGGGCGGGGCTTCGCCCTTTTGTTCGGCTATCGCCTCGGTCAGGAGCCTGAGGTACATGTCATACCCCACTGCCTCCATGTGTCCGTGCTGTTTTGCCGACAGGATCGACCCTACTCCGCGTATTTCAAGGTCGCGCATGGCGATTTTGAACCCCGAGCCGAACTGCGTAAGCTCGCGTATCGCTTCAAGCCTCTTGGCCGCGATCTCTGTCAGGACCCTGCCTCGCCTGAATGTAAAGTACGCGTACGCCCTGCGGTTTGAACGCCCTACGCGCCCCCTGAGCTGATAGAGCTGCGACAGCCCGAAGCGGTCGGAATCCTCGATTATAAGCGTGTTTACGTTCGGAACGTCTACGCCGGTTTCGATGATCGTCGTGCAGACTAAAATATCTATCTCGCCGTCTATAAGCTGCCGCCATATGTCTGAAAGCTGTTCCTCCTCCATCTGGCCGTGGGCTATGCCTATTCTCGCGTCGGGAAGCTGCTGCTGAAGCCTGTACGCGCACATTTCAAGCGTTTCGATCCTGTTGTGGATATAGTATACCTGTCCGCCGCGCCTGAGTTCCTTTTGTACGGCCTGGATTATTACCCCCTGCTGATGCTCTAAAACATAGGTCTGAACAGGGTAGCGGTCCTGCGGCGGCTCCTCGATCACCGACATATCCCTTATGCCCGACATCGCCATGTTCAGGGTGCGGGGTATAGGCGTTGCCGAGAGGGTGAGTATATCCACCGCCGGGTACTGCTCCTTAAGCTTTTCCTTATGAGCTACGCCGAAGCGCTGTTCCTCGTCTATTATCAGCAGGCCGAGGTCCTTGAATTTTACGTCGTTCTGGACAAGCCTGTGCGTGCCTATAACGAGGTCTATCTCGCCGCGTTTGAGCTTTTCAACCGCCTCTTTCTGCTGCTTGGGCGTCCTGAACCTTGAAAGAAGCTCTATAGTTATCGGGAAGTGTGAAAATCTTCTGAGGGCGGTCTGGTAGTGCTGCCATGCCAAAACCGTTGTGGGGACCATGATCGCGCACTGTTTTGAATCGAGAATGCATTTCATCGCGGCCCTGAGCGCAACTTCCGTCTTTCCGAACCCTACGTCGCCGCAAAGCAGCCTATCCATCGGTATCGGCTTCATCATATCGGCCTTGATCTCGTCTATTGAGCGCAGCTGATCCGAGGTCTCCTCATACTCGAAGCGCTCCTCAAATTCCGCCTGCCAGTCGTTATCCGCCGAGAACTGATGCCCCTTTGCGAGCTGTCTTTTTGCGTAAAGGGCGATAAGCTCGTCGGCCATGTCCTTGCAGGCTTTTTTGATGCGCGCGCGGGTCTTTGTCCATTCCTGCGTGCCGAGTTTTGAAAGCTTTACCGCGTCCTCATCGCCTGGGGCTATGTACTTTGAAACCGTGTCAAGCTGAGTGACCGGAACGTACAGAACGTCCGAGCCGGCGTATTTTATCGTGATATAGTCCTTGCTAACGCCGTTTGTCTCTATGTTTGATATTCCTCCGAACCGGCCTATGCCGTGAAGGGTGTGGACGACGAGATCTCCGGGGGAAATGTCGCTGACCGAGTTTATTCTTTTTGAGTTCTGCGGCTTTTTTGACGTTCTCTTTTTTGACGCCGCGGCCTTTATCCTTGTAATAAGGGCGAACTTCGCCGCCGGAAATTCAAACCCGCCGGTGAGGCTGTCGCAGCCGACATACACCATTCCCGGGGCAAACTGCGATTCTGCCCCAAGGTTCTGGCACTTGAATCCCTCCGAGATTATATCCTCCCTGAGAATATCCCGCGCCTTTTCGCTTCCCGAAAGAACGATAACGCAATAGCCGCGCTCGGTGTAGGAATGAAGCTCCTCATACAGCGGCGCGCCCTCGCCGCTCCAGCCCGAGGACTGAAACGCCTCGGCGGCTATCAGGCTTTTTAGTCTAACGTCGGACCCGCGCAGGAAGATATCCGCATAAATAAGTTTCATCTTCTCCGCACGGCTTAAAACGTCGGAAAACTCCGAGTAGAATCCGTTCGTCTCCTTGTAGAGTATTCCGTCCTCGTAGAGAAGTTTTATGTCCTCCTGAAGCTGCGCCGAAAAGGCTTTAGCGTGTTCAAGGCAGCCAGCAAGTTCGGAAATTATGCATACGCCGTCGTCCGAGAAATAGTCAAAAACCGAGTAAATTTCCCCGCAGATCTGGCGGTAGTATTTGTCGTAGCTTGAAAGCCCGACCCCGCTTTTTACCGCGTCAAGGTCGGAATAGAGGTTCTTTTTCACCGCCTCGGCGTGTTTGCCGCCAAGGTTTGAGATCATTCCCTCTATGATGCCGGCAAGCTCCTCCGGCTGAATTAGTAGCTCCCGGGCGGGCGTCACCGAGAGGGTTTTAACGGTGTCGAGCCGCCGCTGGGTCTCGATGTCGAAGAAGGAGATGGTGTCGATGTCGTCGCCCCAGAGTTCGATCCGGTAGGGCAAGTCCTCGCTCACGGGGAAGATGTCTATTATCGACCCGCGCACCGAAAACTGTCCTCTGCCCTCGGTCTGTGAAGCCCTTACATACCCCATCTCGGTAAGCAGCTCGGCGAGTTCCATAGTGTCGAGCGCCTCGCCGACTTTGAAGTCAAGTGTAAAGTCATTAAGCTTGTCAGGCGGCATCGCAGACTGCATAGCGGCCTCTGAGGAAGTCACCAAAACCCGCGATAAACCATGTTCTATGCGGTAGAGCGCGGCAATTCTGCGGTGTTCGTATTCCGGCGAGGCGGTCTCGATATTTGCAAAGGAAAAATCCTTTACAGGGTATAGGACGGCTGCGCCATCGCCGGCTATAACGTTTATGTCCGAAACGGTTTTAAGGGCGGCGGCCTCGTCGGGGCAGATCATTAAAATCTTGTCGTTCTGAGCCAAAACCGCCGCAAGGTAAGCCTTGTGGACCGCCGAAAGCCCCGTGACCGAAGCCGGGGTGCGGTTTTTGTTCAGGGCTTCGCGCAGCTCGGTGTAAAAGCTCAACCGCTCCGCCGCCTGTAGATAAATCTTTTCCATATATTACCTGCTATCTGTATATAAAATCCGAGGATCAGTTAAACTTGTTCATCGCCTCATCGGTTCTGCCGTCGACCATCAGGGCTACCGCCTCGGCCGCCCTGCAAAACGTATCGAACACCTCGGGCTTTTCCTTTTCGGTGAACTCCGAGAGCACCCATGCGGCCATGTCATAATCTGGGTGAGGCTTTGCCCCTACGCCTATTTTTATCCGTGAAAATTCGTCTGAGCCGGTCAGCGTTATTATCGATCTCAGGCCCTTCTGGCCGCCGTCTGAGCCTTTTTTGCGTATTCTCATCCGCCCGATGTCGAGGCTCACGTCGTCCGAAATAACTATTATCCTGCTTAACGGGATCTTGTAAAAATTCATCGCCTCAACGACCGCCTCGCCCGAGTTGTTCATCATTGTTGTCGGCTTCATCAGCAGGCATTTTTTCCCCGAGATCTCCGCCGTTCCTGTCATCGATTTGAACTTTGCACGCTTTACCTCGGCGTTGTACTTAGACGCGATATTGTCGATCGTCAGCCAGCCCGAATTGTGCCGCGTGTAAAGATATTTTGCCCCCGGGTTGCCGAGCCCGACTATCAGCCATTCCACCGGCCCGGAGGGTTCCGCTACTTTTTTTCTGGAAAATATGCCCATTTTATCCTCCCAAATTCATGCTTCCGCCCCCTTGACCGGCAGCGCGGCAGGGGGAGCAGAGATATCAACAAAAATTTCAAAATCAATCTGTAAAGCGTTTTCCCTTTTCAAGGTGTCTTGAAAGCTTCTTTTCCGCGAAGTTTTCCTTGTTTTCCTGCCTGTTTCGGGCAATTCCGAGCGCCTTGTCGGGAACGTCCTTAGTTATGGTCGAGCCTGCGGCGGTGTAGGCCGCGTCGCCGACTTTTACCGGCGCGACGAGGTTGGTGTTGCAGCCTATAAAGGCGTTGTCGCCTATTTCGGTGCGGAATTTCGAGGTGCCGTCGTAGTTTGCCGTGAGAGAGCCGCAGCCGAAGTTCACGTTCTTTCCGACGTCCGAATCGCCGACGTAGTTGAAGTGCGAGACCGAAGTTCCCTCGCCGATGACCGAGTTTTTGATCTCCACAAAGTCGCCCACATGGGCAAAATCCCTGATGACCGTTCCGGGCCTGAGCTGGACGAACGGGCCAATGTTGCAGTCGGAGCCTACGGCGGCCCCGTTTGAAACTACCCGGTTCATCGTTGTACGCCTGCCTACGGTCGTATCCTTAAGCCGGCTGTTCGGGCCGATCACCGCGCCCTCGGCAATTTTGCAGCCGCCGTAAATTTCTGTGCCGGGCATAATTTTTGCGCCGGGGGCTATTTCCGCGTCGGGCGAAATTATCACCCCGTCGAGGCAGACCATCTCAACGCCGCTGTCGAGGAGCCTGTCTATCACCCTCATTCTTGCTGTCTCGTTGAGTTCGAGCATACCTCTGCGGTCGTTTGCCGAGAGAACGATGTCGCTGTCCTCGGCGGTGTAGGCGCACGCGGTTTTGCCGCCGTTTATGAGGATCTCCACGGCGTCGGTGATGTAGTATTCGCCCTGAGAATTGTTTCTGGTGAGGCGGGGGAGGACGTCAAGGAGCGCGGCGGTGTTGAACCAGAAGCAGCCCGAGTTTATCTCTTTTACCGCCGCCTCATCGGGATCGCAGTCTTTTTGTTCCCGAATGGCGGTAAGAGCGCCGGTGCTTTTGTCTCTAATTATCCTTCCGTAGCCCTTGGGATCGTCTACCTCGGCGGTTATAACGGTCACAGCCGCGGCGTTTTTTCTGTGATATTCCAATGATTTACGGAGGGTTTTTGCGTCAACAAAGGGCGCGTCGCCGTTGAAGATTATCGTATCTCCGCCCTGATTGCGCTTTAAAAAGTCCGCCGCGGTCATAACTGCGTGGCCGGTTCCGAGGCGTTCCGATTGGAAGACCGTTTCGCATCTTCCGTCAAGGTGGGCTTCGAGGGCTTCATGGGCGTAGCCTGTAACAACGCAGATGTTCTTTATGTCCGCGTCGTCGAAGGCGGAGAGTATCCAGTCTATTATCGGCTTGCCGAGTATTTCGGTAAGTGTCTTGGGCTTGTCGGACATAAGGCGCTTGCCCTGTCCTCCGGCTAAAATAACGGCGTTCGTCATTATATTACCTCATTTCAAAGAGTTATTTTTCGGCTGAAATCTATTATACAATAAATTTTTCAAGGTTTCAAGCGTAATATAATCCGGCCGATGTACAAAATTGCACAATTTTAGCTGATGTAATTTGGCAATTTTTTCAGCCAAAAAATCTCAAAAGACTATAGAAAAACGGTCAGTTTTCTGATATAATGATATCAACTCCGATTCTGCCTGAATATATTGCTCGGGGGCAGAGCCGGAAAATAGACAATGGAGGTATAAAATCAATGAGCAAAAAGAAGTATTGTTACCTTTTCACCGAAGGCAACGCGCAGATGCGTGAGCTTTTAGGCGGAAAGGGCGCTAACCTCGCAGAAATGACCAACATCGGTCTGCCTGTTCCTCAGGGCTTCACAATTTCGACCGAAGCCTGCACCCAGTATTATGAGGACGGCCGCCAGATCAACCCGGATATTATGGCCGAAATAATGGAATACATTGAAAAGATGGAGACCATTACCGGCAAGAAATTCGGCGACAAAGAGAACCCGCTTTTGGTTTCGGTGCGTTCGGGCGCCCGCGCTTCAATGCCGGGTATGATGGACACCATCCTCAACCTCGGACTCAACGAAGACGTTGTAAACGTTATCGCCGCAAAATCGAACAACCCCCGCTGGGCGTGGGACTGCTACCGCAGATTTATCCAGATGTTCTCCGACGTTGTTATGGAAGTCGGCAAGAAGTACTTTGAAAAGCTGATCGACCAGATGAAGGAAGAAAAGGGCGTAACTCAGGACGTTGAGCTTGACGCCGACGATCTTCACAAGCTCGCCGACCAGTTCAAGGCCGAGTACAAAAAGCAGCTCGGCAAGGACTTCCCGAACGACCCGAAGGAGCAGCTCTTTGAAGCCATCAAGGCTGTTTTCCGCTCATGGGATAACCCGAGAGCGAACGTATACCGCATGGATCACGACATTCCGTACAGCTGGGGCACTGCCGTAAACGTACAGATG
>CANRHA010000031.1 GCA_947630315.1 uncultured Clostridia bacterium | reverse complement strand
GCTCTTACGGGCTGGACCGCCGCGAAGATCCTCTGGGTAAAGAACAACGAGCCCGAAAACTATGAGCGCTGCCGCCACATTCTCCTCCCCAAGGACTACATAAGATTCGTCCTGACTCACGAGTACGCGACCGAGGTTTCCGACGCCTCGGGAATGCAGCTTTTAAACGTTCCCGGAAGGGATTGGTCCGACGAGATAATCGACGGCCTCGGGCTTGATAAATCTATGCTCGGCAAGGTGTATGAGTCCTGCGAAGTTACCGGCCATCTCACCAAAGAGGTAGCCGACGCCGTAGGTCTCTGCGAGGGAACGCCGGTAGTGGGCGGTGCGGGAGATAACGCCGCCGCCGCGGTAGGAACCGGCGTAGTTGAGGACGGCAAGGCATTCACGACAATAGGAACCTCCGGCGTTGTATTTGCCCACACGTCAAAAATATCGATAGACAAGCTCGGAAGAGTCCATACCTGCTGCGCCGCCGTTCCCGGAGCATGGCACGTTATGGGTGTAACTCAGGGCGCAGGGCTTTCGCTCAAGTGGTTCAGAGATAACTTCTGCAACGCCGAAAAGGAGACCTCCGCCATGATGGGCGTAGACCCTTATTACCTGATGGATAAAGAGGCCGCAAGCGTTCCGATAGGCTCGAACAGGCTTCTATACCTGCCCTACCTTATGGGCGAGCGCACGCCTCACCTTGACCCCGACGCGAGGGGAGTGTTCTTCGGCCTCTCGGCCATGCACACCAAGAAGGATCTCTTAAGAGCGGTTATGGAGGGCGTTTCATACAGCCTCCGCGACTGCGTTGAGGTCTTCAGGCAGATGGACATAAACGTTTCGGATATGATGGCCTGCGGAGGCGGCGGTTCTTCTTCTCTCTGGAGGCAGATGCTTGCCGATCTTTACGCCTGCCCCGTAAAAACCGCGTCGTCAAAGGAAGGCCCCGCCCTCGGCGTAGCGCTTCTTGCCGCTGTTGGAACAGGTCTATACGCGAGCGTTCCCGAGGCCTGCCGCGAGGTAGTCAAGACCGACAAGGTCCAGGAGCCGATCGCCGAGAACATCAAGCCCTACGAAGTCACCTACCGCCTTTACACCGAAATTTATCCCGCGCTGAAGCAGAGCTTCAAGAAGCTCGCCGAGCTGTGATATAATAGCGGGCATATAGTTGGAAGCGGCCGTTCCGAGATCCCTGTGCAGGATCATTTGCGGCCGCTAACCGCTTTTCACTTAATTACGGCATAATTAAAACAGACCGTTGGCTTTCACCAAAAAATCGGTGAGATGACGGTCTGTTTTTTGATGTGGCCAAAAAGGACACCCCGATATTAGATATTAGATGTTAGAAGTTAGGTGTTAGATGTTAGATATTAGATGTTAGAGTTTAAGAGCGTCAACTTCGGCGACGAATTTAAAATAAGCGAATAATGCGGGTAGAATGGACATTTCCCTGTTTTTAGCGTTTAATTTTCCGATATCCCTTTTCCCTCGCAAACCTCATACCCTTTTATCCTATATCGCCTTTCGGCCTCGGCTTCGTTCATCTTCCAGTCTGTGCTCCGCGCGATCTCCACGCGCTGTTCGGCGTCGTTCCAGCGTATCTTTGTCAGGACGTACTCGCCGTTTTCATAGCCGCAGCCGTCGAAGGCGTCCTCGTAGAGGGTGTATTCCGCGTCTGCGCCGGGGAATATCTTAAGCGTTATATCGGGGCTTTGCTGCTCGGTGCAAAGGGCGTATTCCGCCATCGGTATTACCGAGCCTTCCCGCACGAACACGGGTATTTTTTCTATATCCGCCGGCACGGTCATCTCCTGTCCGCCGGTGAACTTTTCACCGCTGTAAAAATCATACCATCCGCAGCCGTCGGGGAGATACACCTTGCGCTGTTTTTGCTCGTCTGATTTTTTATAATGCATCGGCTCGGCGACAGGGCAGACCATGAGCGAGGGGCCGAACATATACTGATCGCCGATTTCGGCGGCTTTTTTGTCTTTTGGGAAGTCGAACGCCAGCGGGTAAATAATGCTGCCGCCGTTCAGAAAGCAGTTCCCGGCCAATGAGTAAATATAGGGCATGAGCCGGTATCTGAGGCGGTTGGCCTTGATGACGGCGTCGTAAAATTCATCGTCCTGTTTTTTGAGATTCCAAAGCTCTCTGCGGCAGTCGGTGCCGTGGCCTCTGAAGATCGGCAAAAACGCGGCCCATTGGTACCAGCGGGTAAACAGTTCACAGTATTCGGGGTCGTCGAAGCAGCGGTCAAAATCGCCGCGCCAGTACCACGGCACCGAGTTTTTTACAAAGAATCCTCCGATGTCGGTGGTCCAGTAGGGCAGGCCGCTCGCCGAGAAGTTAAGCCCCGCGGCTATCTGCCGCCTGAGAGTATCCCATGTCGCGGCGATATCTCCCGACCAGAGGATAGTTCCGTATCTTTGCTGACCGGTATAGCCGCTTCTTGTTAGGTTGCATACGCGTTTTTTATCTGATTTTGCCCTCTGCCCCTCGTAGATGGCTTTTGCGTGATACAGGGCGTAGGCGTTTGTGTATTCTGCGGGAAGATGGTCCTTTGCGTCGCGGAAATATTCGCAGTACATCTCCGAAGGCTCCGGCTTTTCACGCCGGTTCCATTCGGGGGTAAAGGGTTCGCTGTTGTCGCACCACCATGCGTCGACGCCGCAGTTAAAAAGCTCGCGTTCAAGCTGAGCCCAGTAGAGCTGTCTGCCCCTTTCGCTTAGCGCGTTATAGAATCCGCAGCCGGGCAGTATAAGCCCCTCCGCCTCAAATTCGCGGCGGTCGTCGGTGCCTTCCTCGGGATTCGCCCATACCGAGATCATGAACTTTACGCCATTTTTATGAAGCTCGTCGGTCATCTTTTCCGGCTCGGGGAACCGCGAGCGGTCAAAGGTTTTTTGCCCCCATTTTCCGTTCTCCCACGAGTTCCAATCGAGAACGATGCAGTCAAGCCCGATACCTCTGCGGCGGTATTCCTCGGCGACGCTGATTATTTCCTCCTGAGTTTCATACCTCTCCTGAGACTGAATATAGCCAAATGCCCAGCGCGGCAGCATGGCCGCCCTGCCCGTCAAAAGCCTGTATCCTGCCACTGTGCCGTGCATATCCCCGCCGTAAATAAAGTAGTAGTCAAGCTCCGGTACCGCCTCGGAATATATGTAGCTGCCGTAGGGGGTATCGCTGAAAATAAGTGGGCTGTAGGTATCGGTAAGTATGCCGTAGCCGAGGCTTGAAACAAGCAGCGGCACGGCTATTTTTCTGTTCGCCTGATGAAGATAAACCGTTTGCCCTCTTAACGAGGTGAAGCCCTCCTCATGTTGGCCGAGGCCGTAAAGATTTTCGCCGTCCTTGAATTTCAGGTTCAGCCTTGCGTGCCAGCTGTGCCCGGCGGCGGTCTTCTGCGAGCCGGTGATGACGTCCTTTTCGCCGTCGGCAGTCTTTATCTTCTCGGTGGATATATCCGAAAGAGAATAAACGGTAAACTTTTCCATATTTATGGGATCCTTGCCAGAATCCCTAAGAAGCTCGGCGCCGTCGGAGGTCAAAAACCTGAACGACGCGGTTTCGCGGTCGACAATAAGCGTAAGCGCGGCGGTCGTCAGGGCCACGGCGCTGTCGGATCCCGAAAAATCCCAGTCAGAGAGGGTATCCGAAAAAACAATACCCGGGCGCTCGGCTGCGGAAAAAGTGGGTTCTTTTGTGAACGTAACGCGCAGAATGCGGTCGGTTTTCGGCGATATCCTGAACATTCCGGCCTCGGAATAAAGAATAAGGCCGTCGGCGGTCCGCTCGGCGCGGTCGATGCGCTTGTTTTCCGGCCTTTCGGCGTAAAGCATATGATCAACTCCTCGGTGTTTGATTGGGGCTTCATTATAGCACATTTCCGCGCCGGGCGCAAGGCTTTTAGATGTTAGATGTTAGAGGATAGGTGTTAGAAGCGGGAGGAGACAGCTTCTGCTCCTGAGGTAGGGGGAGATGGGGGAGGAGAGCTTGGCGGGGCGGGTGAGGGAGGCCGGGCGGGCAGCCGCAGCCCCGGGCGAAGCCCGCCCCGCGCGGAGCGCGGGGCCAGCGGCAGCGAAGCTGCCGCTGCGGCGGCCCGGAGGGCCGCCGGGTGTTTCCCACACTTAAAGACCCGCAACGCATTCCCACGCTTACAATTTTAATAACTCAGTTTAGCAAATCATGTTCTTCTAATAAGCGCCCATAAAAAGATTCCAATCAAAATTGATTATGCCACCGTCAGACAAAAATTGATAGTCGCAACTTGATATCTCTTTAAATCTCACGCCAAATCAGTTATACAAAAAGCGGCAAGCTTCTGCTTGTCGCTTTTGTCTATATGTGTTTTTTACCTCCGCTTAACCGCCAGCGCAATCGCTGCCGCAAAAAGCATAGCGATTCCGCTGCCGAACGTGCCTGTTATGGGGTTAGGATCGCTTTCGTCGGGAACTTCTTCATCGCTTTCGCTACTACCGGCTTCGGTCGAGGGAACAATCTCAATCCTATCGTCCGGGTCAGGTTCAGAGGTCGCCGGTGGAGGATTGAACGGTTCACGTGAACCGAACGTCGCGTTTACCGCGATAGCATCTGTCTCGCCATCGGCTGTTATTGTGCCGCTGAGGCCCGAGCTGCTTTTGCTGAGCAGTGTATAGCCAACGACGCTTTCTTCGGTGATAACATAGTCGACGCCGACTGGAAGTCCCGTCATAGTGACGCTCTCGCCGCCGCTAAGCTCTACCCAAGCAACGCCGTTATCAAAGCTTACACCGTTAGCGTCACCTGTAAAGTCAGAGCCCAAAAGCTCAATCTTGAATGTGAACTTTCTTCCGCCTTTAACTGTTCTGCCGTCGACAACTAAAATCTTGCTGAGCGTAAGGCTGCCGGTCTTTTGAATTTCGACCGTTTTGATGTTATTGTAGATCAGCTCGACCGTGCTGCCGTCGGCAACGCCTTTAAGTTTTTCGGTAGAATCGGTATAGCCATCGGGAACATTTATCTCGTTGATCTCATACTCGGCGCCGAACGGAACTGTCAGGACGACCGTTTCGCCGCCGTCAACAGTAACCGTTGCTTTGCCGTTTGTGAAGCCGTTTTCCGAGTATTCGGGGTGGCTTGTGAGGTTGACCTCAAAGGTGAAGCTTCCCTCGGCATATTCCTTGCCGCTCGAATCGGAGACCTTCTTTGTAAGCTTTATCTCGGCGAGGCTCGGATCGGGGCGTGTATAGGTGTTGATGAACACAACAGGGTTGGGAGTTGCCGTCGCGACAACAGCGTTGGCCAACTCGTCATAGGTATCGCTTACCGTGACGAGTTTCGTACCTGCATAACTGATTCCCTCAGCGCCGCCGTCGGTCTCAGTTATCGTGTAATAGAAGCTCTTTCCGATGTCGCTTTCAGTGAACTCGCGGGTGATGAATGCATCAGCGCCCTCGTTCGTAATATGAATGTCGTCGATTATGTCGCCTGTCAGGGGTTCTCCGCTTTGGTCTGTCTCGGTGACGGTAAAATCAAATGTAAAGTTTTCGCCGCTGATATCATCGCCCTCAACAAGCTTCTGAACGGTTATAACCGCACTCGACGGCGTTGGCGGAACTTTCGGCGCAACATAGCTGTTGATAAACACAATTGGCTCAACAGGCGTCGCTATAAGAATCCCGTTGGTTTCGGTGACTGTGACGACCGCAAGCTTCTCATCGGTAACGGTGTAAAGCTCGCCGCCCTCGGGCACATCGCCGATATACTCCGAGCGCTCCTTGATCGAATAGGTATAGATTCCCGCTCTGTCAAAGCTCAAATCGACAGTTCCGTACCCTTCCTCTTCGCCCTTATTTACGGTGACATTTGCAAGGTAGTTTCCGCTTGCGTCGGTTATCGGGTTGCCCGATGGGTCAACAGCGCTGATGAGCGCAACATCAAAGCTGAACGCAAGAGCGTTGTCCTTGGTCGAGCCATTTTGGTCAAAGGTCTTTCTGATGGTAAGCGAGGTGCTCGCGGGCTCAGGCTCGGGCTCGGGTTCGATGTGGTTATAGAATGTAACCGAAACATGCTCACCGCCTTTGACGTCGCCGGCGGCAACATTTGACGGGAGTTCGTCGATAGTCATTATTCCGTAGAACGGATCGTAATACGTCGGCGTAAACGCACCCGTGTTTGAAATCGTCACTGTGTGGCCGTTCGGGTCGGTCTCGGTGATGATATAATGTATATCCTCGGGCAGACCCTCAAGGCGGAGGCTTTCGCCGTGCCTTAGGTTGAATATCGCAGAACCGCCTACAACGCTGACATCTCTCGGCTCGCCGCCGATGATTTTTCCCGTGAGATTTACATCAGCAGCTAATACCTCTGGATTCCCCGCCGTGTCGTGATAGTAAAGCTCAAGCGTGAATGGGAAGGGGTATGAAGTATCACCGTCGCCCGTGACTATCTTCGATACAGTGAGATCGCCCGTTTTGACGTTTTTCTGTTTAAGGTTTATGAACGCCGCGCTACTTGTATCGATGTCTGAGATCATGCCCGTCGCGACAACGCCGATCTGCTCGCCCGCAACGCCGCTTTCATAGCCGTTCGTTCCGATCTCCTCGACCTTGTAGTAAAGCCCGACGGGTAGGCCGACCGCCGTCACGCTTTCGCCGTCGGAAAGCGCGATATTTGCATCGACGCCGGCTTCAAAGTACATTTCGCCGAACTGCCCGCTGACTTCCTGCGCAGGCTCGCTGAGGGCTGCGTCGTGATAAAGCGAGACCATAAACCCGAACATGTCGGTAGACTTTGCAAGGTTTCCGACCGCTGTCTTTGAGACAGTAAGCTGGCCTGTTTTAATTGTGTTGACAAACACCGCGTATGCGTCCGCGACCGCGCCGTTTACGTCAAGAGTAATTACGCCGCTTGTATTATATCTGTCAACGATATAGCTGCCGGCCGTCGGAAGTTCGTCGACCTGATAGGTCGTGCCCGCGGGCAGACCCGAAATCTTGATTCTCTGACCGTTGTTAAGGCTGAATGTGCCCGATATGCCGAGCGTGCCTCTCTCGTCAATGACCTCAACGCCCATATAGTCGAAGTGGGATATGGTGTAGTCAAACTCTGTATTGGTAAATTCTAATGGCAGACCGAGGCTGTAAGTGAATCCGAAGGTTTCGGGAATTATTGCCTCAGCGGGGCCCGCGACGGTCTTTCTCACGATAAGCGATCCTGTTTGAACCACGGGTTTTGAACGCTCGTTTTCAAATTTCACCGAAACCGTCGTACCGTTTTCGACAACGCCGGTATAGGAATTGCCGACGGCTCCGTTCACCGACGGGGTATATCCGAGCGTGTCAGTCTCAGTAACGGTAAATTTCGCACCGTCGGGAAGATTTTCAAATTTTTTGCTCTCGCCCTGTCCGAGTTTAAACATCTCCAAGAGAATCGGGGTGACTCCGTCGTCGCCATAAACCTCAATAGTGAAGCTGAACCTGTCGTTAGTGTCGAAATCGTTGCCCGTGAGGGTCTTGCGGATCTCGATACTGCCGACCTTCGGCTTTTCTTCAATCAGCACGACGGTATCAGACGGGTTGCCATCGGCGTATGCTATGTTTGACCAAGTTGTTCTTGTAGTCACAGGCGGAACCTTTACTTTGAAGCTTACGGTCGTCTGACTGTGCGCGTCAACTGCAAGCGTCCATGTTATATTCTGCCCGTCAGGCGTTCCGCTGCCAATGTCATCGATAATAAGCCCAGATGGAACGGCGTCAACGACCTTGACCGCGGGCGCGTCAACATCGCTATCATTAGAGACGGTAAGGGTATATTCGACAATATCCCCCGCCTCTACTGTCAAAGGAGTGCCCGAAGTTCCGTTGACAATAGTCTGGCTCTTTTCGATTGAAATAATAGGCTTCGGGGCGGTATAAGTGTTTGTGAAAGTCACCTCCGAAACGCTCGGCTCTGCCGTTACGGTGTTTGTCGCAGGGTCATAGCCAACCGTTACCGTGACATACTCGACGTGTTCATCGCATTCAAAGCGCAGGTCGTTAAGGTCAGTCTCGGCGATGGTGTAATAGTATGTCTTGCCTATGTCGCTCGCAGTAAATTTGCGGGTGAACAGCGTGCTGCCCTCGTTTGTGATAGTAATAGATGGTATGGGGGCAACATCTGTCAAAGGCTCATGATCAGCATCGGTTTCGGTGACTGTAAAGGTGAATGTAAAGTTTGCGTCGCTCGGAATCTCATCGCCGTCGACTTCTTTTGTCACTGTGACATTTGCTGCCGCGGATATTGCATCGGGGGTATAGGTATTTGAGAACACTATAGCATTATCATCGACACTGTTGCCGTCTGCGTCAGTAACATTATACGATGCGGATAAAATACCGCTCTCCTTGCTGTAGCTTACCGTCACCGTGATGTGATACTCGGCGTCGTCATAGCTTATATGATCCGCTCCGTCGTTCGCCTCGGTGATCTTGTAATAATAGTTTACAGAGCCGCCGTCCTTGATCTCGGAAATATCTTCAAGCTCGTAGGTCTTTTTAAGAAGATCAACTATCGGCTGTTGAGACGTGCTTCCGCTGCTAAAGACGCTGCCTAAGAATGTAACGGTCTTTGGATCGGGCAAGCCTATTGCCTCCCAATCCTTATCGGTCTCGACTACATTAAACGTGAATGTGAATACTTCGTCAGACTCGGGCGCTTCGCCGTCCGCAAGAGTAAAGTTCTTGGTGCCCGAAACTTCTATTTCAGCTGCGGCAGGGGTATAGATGTTCTCAAAGTCGAAGCCTTTAACAGGATCAGTGGCGATGCTTCCGCTGCCAATGCTCGTATCGCCGACCTTGATATCATAAGTCGCTTCAAGCGAACCGTCGTTATCGGTAACGGTAACAACGACAGTGTACTCCGTGTCGTCATAAGCAATTTTATCGTCAGTTCCGGTAGTTTCCTTGATAGTATAGGTGTATACTCCCGGCTTTGTGAAGGTGATAGCCCCGAACGTGAAATCATGCATGTTGCTGTCGACAGATACTTCTCTCTGAGTAGGCAGGGGTTCATCGCCGTCGATTGTAAATTTAAACGTGTCGCCTGTTGCCCAGGCACGCCCAGTGAGTTCTTTCGTTCCATCGAAGTAAACTTCAATTTCTTCGGGATCGTAAGTGTTGGTGTAAGACACCTCAGTGGCGGACACGCCGTCGACAGTCACGGAAACATTCAACTTCTTTTCGGTGGTATCTTTTGTCACATCGAATACAACAGTGTGCTCCGCTTTTTCATCATAGACGAATCCCTCAGTGTCGCTCGGAACGATCTCGGTCACGGTATAGTAATATGTACCTACTTTATTGAAGGTCAGATTCCAGCTGTCAGATTTTGTTTTCGAGGTCGTGACTTCACCTGCGGGCGTCGCTTCAAAGTTAATCGTGATGGTATCTTCTTCAATAATCGGATAAGCATCGGATGCTGCGGTGCCCTTAGAGGGATCCGATGCAATCTTAAACTCGAACGACGTCTCGCGGTCGGGCAGATATTCGCCCGTAATAGTTTTTTCAACGCTGAGCGTTGCGGGTACAGAAAGCTCATAGGTGTTCGTGACTTCGACCGTGTCGCCGTCGCCCTCTGAAATCGTCTTGGTCTCGTTCTCGTCCGAAAATTTATATTCGGTTGTGAAGTTGTCAACAGGCTGCTCCTCAACGGTGTAAGTCACGCCGACGGGGATTCCCGAGATTACAGCGCTTTCACCGGTCTTAAGCGTTACTGTGCCCTCGAAAGGCGTCTCAGCTCCGTTAATGCTGACGGTGATATTATCAAAATCGTCGGCAGTAAGCTCATTAGCGCCGTTATAGAATGTGACGTTAAATGTGAATTTCTCATCGCCATCAGGCTCGAAGTCTGATGAGTTGTCTACGACCGTTTTTGAGATAGTAAGGGTACCTGTTTTGATTGTTCCTTTTATCTCGGCAAGACCGAGAAGGTGATTAAGCCTATCCGCATCTGTGCTTGCTGTGCCGAGCTTTATTGTGCTGTCCGCACCTGTGTAAGAAGCCTTGTAAACGTCATTTCCCGAGGAAGCGGATTGCATATCTCCCGGGGAATCGAGATAAACATAATCGTTAAACTTGTCAAGTGCGTCTGTCAAATCCTCCACAAGCTTAATTGCATCAAATTCCAGCGGCAAATCATCGTTAGATATGATGTTATCAAACGAATAGTCGCCTGTCGGGAGCAAATCTTTAAGAGCCGTTTCGCTTGCAGGCTCAAACGTTGCATAGAGATATTTTTCGCCTGTCAAAGCCGTTGCGGCAACCGCAGGAGTCTTGACAGTGAATGTTCCGACGGTGGCATTTCCGCCATAATTTCTTATAAGGTCTGCGCTAATTAGCTCGGTATCGGGATAATACTTGCAAAGATAGTCATAATCGGCGTCGCTGAGAGCTGCTCTCAAAACAATCTGCCCGCGAACCATATCGATGGTGTGGGTGTTTACAATTTCGCTGAATCCGCTTTGAACCGCGCCTGCAGCGGGCTTAAAGCTCTTATCCCACTCATAATCATCATCGCCGACAAGCGTACCGTTGGCGGTGTTTCTGTCGGTTTCAACATCATCAACTATGGAAGAGTCCAATTTAACATTAAATGGCTCAAAGCCCACGGTTAAGGTATATTTTCTTCCCTTTGCATAAAGAGTAATTACACTGCCATCGTCTTTGTTGATAGTTTCGCCGCTGTCAAGTTTTTCCGTCTCATCTTTCAGAGTATAGGTGATATTTCCGATAATATCGCCCTGATGAGCGCTATCGCCCGCATAGCTGTTTTTGTCGTTTAAACTCGTTACATAGGCATAGGGCAGGGTGAGAGTTTCCTCGCCGTCGTCAAGCCCCTCAAACAGCTTAGCAAGCTTAGTCTTGTTTTCCTCTTTTCTGAGAAGATATTCAAAATACGGGCTGCCTTTTTTCTTTTCGGCTATCTTTTGTTCAACAAGTGCGGTCATAATATCCTCGGGCGAAATTTTCTCGCCGAGATAGATATTGCTGTTGCTTGCTGTCTCGTCCAGAGGCAGTCTTCTGACGTTTGCCGTCGTCCTCGGGAAACCCTTTGAGACAGAGCCGCCCGATGATATGTCGATATTTGCCTTGTCTTTGCCCGAGCTTGCGTTCGCAACGTCGCTCGGGTTATATACATAGTTCTGGTTTTTCTCGCTGCCGTTTGTGAGTATGGCGTTGCCGCCGATGAAGTCTTCCTTCGCGACGATTTTAAACTCAGAGCGCCAGACCGTGAGCTCGCTGTCGCCTACGGTGCAGTACGGGATATCCTGATTGTCCCAGGCGACATAGTACCCGCCGTCGTCATAGTAAAGTTTGAGAGTTTCGGAGCTACCCGAGTTAGGAGACAACTCAATTGTAAGAGGAGTGCCTGCATAAGTCCAGCTCTGCTCGCCGTCCTTGGCGTCGATATATTCAACTTTTCCGCCCGCGTTAAGGTGAAATACCGTCTCTACATGGCGACTGTCCTCATCAAGCGTATAACCGAACAGATCAAACCTCGGGTCGATATAGTCTTTAACGGTATAGTCATCGAGGGTCTTCGATATTTCGTTGAGGATATCATTGCGGAATACTTCGGTGAGGTCTTCGGCGCTTTCGGCTTCAAAGATATACCTCTTTTTATCATTGGCGCCTTTTAGAAGAGTGTTATACTTATCTACTCCGCTTATAGGGTCTTCCCCCGGGTTTGTATTACCGCTTGTATCTGTGTAACTGTCTGTTTTGGTGTTTCCCGCAATCGAAGCGATAAAGTCCTTCTCTTGGTCATCAACTTCCGAGAATGCACCGCTCATTAAGAGAACATAGAAGATAGTAAAACCGTCATCTTTAAGAGCTTTGGCAATATCCTTTGAGGCTTGAACCTTTTCCTCTGCAGCTGTCTTTTCGTCTTCATTTGAGCTGTTCAAATCCTCGACATTGGTGTCCTTGCCGTCGGTAAAAACAATAACGTATTTGCTCTTGCCTTCATCGCGATCGGCGTCGTCACGTGTCATTCTCGGAACAAGAATCTCCTTAAACGCCTTAAGCCCCTGATATGTGCTCGTTCCGCCCGTGAGGCCATAGTTATACTGCGCTATGGGCGATTGTTTGCTATTCTCGTTTTCAAGGCTCGGCGACGAGGGCACCGAAGAGGTTGAGCTGCTTTCGCCGCCCTCGTCGGCATATTCAAGGCTGAGCATTTTTGTCGCCGCGGTGGGGTCTTTCGTCCAGTCAAGCATTACAAGCCTGCTGAGATCCTCGTCCTCGACCTCCGAAGAGCTGAAACGAACCGCCGAAACGCGGCTGCTCGGCGAGATGCTTTCAAGGTCGGTGTTGAAAATTCCGAGCGCGGCCTGAAGCGAATCCGTCTTGACGTCTTCGCATTCCCACTTGTAGTAAACATAGGACACCGAGCTTCTCGGGCCTGAACTGTTAGT
>CANRHA010000030.1 GCA_947630315.1 uncultured Clostridia bacterium | reverse complement strand
GGCCACTCGCTGCACTCGTATCTGTCGCAGAAGAACCAGCCCACCGTTTACAGCGACTATGTCATCTTTGTCGCCGAGGTCGCTTCGACCTGCAACGAGGCGCTTTTGATGCAGCACCTCCTCTCAAAGACAGAGGACAAGACCGAGCGCGCGTATCTTATAAACTACTTCCTTGAACAGTTCCGCGGTACCCTATACCGCCAGACGATGTTCGCCGAATTTGAGATGATCACCGGCGAGATGGCCGAGAGGGGAGAAAGCCTTACCGCCGAAGCCCTCTGCGACCTCTACTACAGGCTGAACAAGGAATACTACGGCGAAGCGGTCGTAGCCGATCCCGAGATAGCTTACGAGTGGGAGAGGATACCTCACTTCTACTATAACTACTATGTTTTCCAGTATGCAACCGGCTTCTCGGCGGCGATAGCCTTATCGACAAAGATACTCAAAGAGGGCGAACCCGCCGTAAAGGCGTATAAGAAATTCCTGTCGAGCGGGTCCTCCACCGACCCGATCTCGCTTTTAAAGATCGCCGGGGTGGATATGAACACGCCGGAGCCGATAGAAAATGCGCTTAAGCTTTTCGGCGAGCTTATCGACGAGTTCGGCAAGCTTTTAAGCTGACAATCTGACCCAAGGAGAAAGCAAATGAAATACTATATAGGTATAGACCTCGGCGGAACGAACATAGCCGCCGGAGTTGTGGATTCGCAGTTCAACATTCTTGTAAAGACCTCTACCCCTACCCTCAGGCCTCGCCTCTGCGCGGAGATCTGCAAGGATATGGCAAAGGCCGCCGCCGAGGCGGTCGAAAAGGCCGGCCTCACCTTAGACGACATAGAGGCGGTGGGAATAGGTTCTCCCGGAACGGTAAACAGCGAGACGGGGATAATAGAATATTCAAACAACCTCGATTTTTACAACGAGCCGGTTGCGGAGTACATTAAAAAAGAACTCGGAAAGCCGGTTTATGTTGAAAACGACGCCAACGCGGCCGCCTACGGAGAATTTGTCGCCGGCTCGGCAAAGGGAACCCACAACGCGGTATGCATAACCCTCGGAACGGGAGTGGGCGGCGGAATAATCATCGACGACAAGATATATTCGGGATTCAATTTTGCCGGCGCCGAGATAGGCCATATGGTTATCGAGGCGGACGGCCCCGAATGCACCTGCGGGCGCAGGGGCTGCTTTGAGGTGTTCAGCTCGGCCACCGGTCTCATAAGAATGACGAAAGAGGCGATGGACGCCGACCCGGCCTCAAAAATGCACGAGATGATGGGGGATCACGTTTCGGGAAGGCTCGCCTTTAATGCGATGAGGGCCGGAGACGAATCGGCAAAGAAGGTAGTAGATAAGTACATCAAGTACCTTGCGATCGGCATAGCCAACACTATCAACATTTTCCAGCCCGAGGTCCTCTGCATAGGCGGAGGGGTGTGCAACGAAGGCGACGCGCTGATGATACCGCTGCGCGAGAGCGTTAAGGAACAGGTATATTCAAAGCGCTCGGCCAACAACACCGCGATAGTAAGGGCGACCCTCGGCAACGAGGCGGGAATAATCGGCGCGGCGTTTTTGGGCCTCCAAAAGAGGGCGCAGGCCGAAAAGTAAATCAGGTTCCGGCGCGTTTGGAATCTTAAAAATCAAAGAATGGCGGTAATTTTAATGAAGATTTTAGCCATCGACTACGGAGATTCAAGAACCGGCCTTGCATACTGCGACGCGAGCGAATCGATTGCCGCGCCCCTCGGAACGCTTTTTGAGAAAAGCCCGGAGAAGTGCTTTAAAAGGATACTTGAGAGCATTTCGGAGCAGGGGAGCGAGCTTGTCGTTGTCGGCCACCCGGTGAACATGGACGGAAGCCTCGGCCCGCGCGCGCGGCTCTGCGAGGAGCTTGCCGCAAGGATAGAGCGCGAAAGCGGCGTAAAAGCCGTTTTATGGGACGAGCGGGTGACGACCGTTCAGGCCGCGGGGATACTCAACGAGACGAATGTGCGCGGCAAAAAGCGAAAAAAAGTCATAGATACCGTCGCCGCCACGCTTATACTCGAAAGCTATCTCGATTACAGGAGAAAAAAGGGAGAAGCGTAGGCGCCAAAAAATCAAAACCCCGGCCCGGAGTATATCGGGCGGGGTTGTTTTATATATAAAAAACCTTCGGGCAGCCCTCTGAGCTGCCCGCAACATTATTACTATACACTATTTCCAGCCTGAAGTCAAGTGGTTTATTGTAAACAAAATGTTAAATAAATTTTTTGAAAAATTTTTAAAAAAAGTGTTGACATTCACCAAAAAGTGTGTTATATTATAGTCACAGAAAGAGATAAGACAAAGACGGCACAAGCCAATCACTTAAAAAGGAGACGGTTCCAATGAAGAGGCATCCTGAACAGTAAGTCGCCAACCAACTGCTGACGAACTAAATCTGAAAGAATGTGATCAACATGAAACTGGCAAGATCCTGGATTTGAAACCAAAATAAACCGAAAGAGGTGAGTCCGGCATACAACTAAGCTTTAACCTTCGATTCATACACTAAAAGGTAAAGAAAACTTCCACGGAGATGATTCCGATGATTGTAAACAAACACAAAATTCTTTAAAATCCTTTGAAAGGCGTGAATCCGATGAAGAGGTTCAAAACCGCGTAGCGGTACCTAAATTAGACTCTGTAAACTTTATATATATAAAAAAGAGGCGGTCTGCACCGCTTCTTTTTTTGTCTGTTTCCGTGATTTTTTGCTGATTGTTCCGGCGGCTTGCCAAATATGGCGGCCGCCAAAGTTTTTTTATAAATAAGTAATTATTGTGATACAAGCCGAATAGAATTTATCGAAGACATGATATCTATCTGTCATCTGACATCTGAAAACATTCTTACAGGAGGCATTATGGAGATTAAGCTTACAAGAGAAAACTTCACCGTTCAGAGGGTTCTGCTCGATACGGTGAGCGAGCAGTCGGTCGAGCTGGATTACGTTCTTCCCGATTACTGCCCCGAGATCTTCAAGGTTTTAAGCTGCCGCATCTACCCGTCGGCGGCAAAAAAGACTCAGAACGGTTCAAAGCTCAGCTACGAGCTTACTGCGCTGGTGAGGGTGGTATACGCCTCGGAAAGCGGCGAAATTTCGGCGGTCGAACAGGTTTTGTCCTATGATCGCTCCGCGGATCTGGGATATCCTGCAAAGCAGCCAGCAATTTACATCGAGCCGGAGACCTGTTCAAAGAGCTGCCGGGTAGTAAATAAGCGCCGAATCGACGTAAGAGGGGTGATATCGGTGAGGCTCAGGGTGATGTGCGACGAACCCAAGCAGGCGGTGACAATGGCGGCGGGCGGCGGAATACAGCTCAGAAAGACGCTTGTCACATACCCCTCAAAGCGCGTTTTTATAACCAAGCGCGTAACGGTGATCGACGAGGTCGAAATTATCGAGACCAAGCCGCCGGTCGGGGTAGTTTTAAGGGCCGACGCCGCAGTCACATCGGCCGAAAAGAAAATACTCTCGGGCAAGCTTCTTACCAAGGGCGAGGCCGCCGTGAACGTTATATATATCCCCGAGGGCGGGGGAGAGATAGAGCGCATAAGTTTCGATCTCCCGTTTTCACAGGTCTCGGACGTAGAGGGGCTTGACGAGCGGTTTGACGTATATGTAGACGCGACGGTCTGCAGCTGCGCGATAAGGCCGGTTCCGAAGAGCGAGCCTGCCAAGATAGAATGCGAGCTGGGGGTTGAGATCAGCTGTCTTGCGCTGAAGTTTGAAAGCGCAAACCTTGCCGACGACGTATTTTCAACCGAATACGCCGCCGAGGCCGAGCTGTGCGAATGCGCGATAGAATGCGTTCCTACGACGGTAAACGAAGCCCATAAGGCCAAGGCGACGCTTACATACAGCGAGGGCGAAATAAGAAACGTTCTCTTTGCCTGCGCCGAACCCGCAGGTGCCGCGGCGGTCATAAAGAAATCAAACGGAAAAAGCGCAATAAGCGGCAAGGCGGTCGTGACGGTTTTTGCAAAGAACGAATCGGGCAAGCCGGTGTGCCTTGAGGCCGAAGCCGCCTTTGAACATGAACTCGACGACCCGGCGTGCGACTGCCCCGGCTCGGATATCAGGATATCGGTAGGCTCGACCGCGTATAACCTTGTAAGCTCAAACGCAATAGAAGTCACCGTCGATCTGAAGCTCAGGGGATATATCTGCGAGGCAAAGCCCAAAAGCTTTATCGGCGATATCAGGTTAGATGAGACAAAGCCGGTCGAGCGCGACCGCGACTGTTCGTTGAAGCTTTATTACGCCGAGAGGGGCGAAAAACCGTGGGAAATTGCAAAGCGCTGCCGTGCGAGTCTTTCGGCCATAATTGAGGAAAACGACATCGACGGCGAAGCGGTAGAATCGGGCTGTATGCTTTTGATTCCCATAGAATAAGGAGGAAAAATATGTCATCAAGCATTTATAAGAGCATTTCCGAGCGCACCGGCGGCGACGTTTACATCGGGGTAGTCGGCCCGGTCAGGAGCGGAAAATCAACCTTTATAAGGCGCTTCATGGAGGAGCTTGTTATCCCGAACATACCCGACAGGTTCATGCGCGACCGCACTGTAGATGAGCTTCCGCAGGCCTCGGCGGGAAAGACGATAATGACGACCGAGCCTAAATTTATCCCCGAGGAGGCCGTAGCCGTCACCCTCGACCAGACCGCGACGGTAAATATAAGAATGATCGACTGCGTAGGGTATATAATCCCCTCGGCGGTGGGGTATATCGAGAACGACGCCCCGCGAATGGTCAGAACGCCCTGGTTCGACACCGAGGTCCCGTTCAACATGGCCGCGGAGATAGGCACTCAGAAGGTAATAACCGAGCATTCCACCGTCGGGATAGTCGTTACTACGGACGGCTCGGTGTCGGGGCTTGAACGCGACGAGTATGAGGAATGCGAGCAGAGGGTAATAAGCGAGCTCAGCGAGCTTGGCAAGCCGTTTGTTGTTCTTATGAATACCGCCGATGAGACCTCGGAGCGCACCGAAACCCTCTGCGAGAGCCTACGCGAAAGGTATGGCGTATCGGTAATACCGGTAAACTGCCTGACAATGACCGGCGACGACATTCAAAGGATAATAACGTCGCTGCTCTACGCCTTCCCGGTCAAGGAGATAGGCGTAAGTATGCCCCGCTGGGTGAACACCCTCTCTAAGGGCCATTGGCTCAAAGAGGAGATTTTTGGCGGAATACGCGCGGCGGCCGACAAGGTAAAGTATTTAAGGGATATAAAATCCCTCTGCGCCGAAATAACCTCCTGCGAGGACGTTTTAAGCTCAGAGATATCCTCAATAGACCTCGGCACCGGGGCATGCAAGATAAAGGTAGAGCTTGACGGCAGTCTGTTCTTCAAGGTCCTGAGCGAGGAATCGGGGCTTGATATTTCTGGCGACGACGAGCTTATGCCGACGATTTTGGAGCTTGTCAGGTTCAAAAAGAGGTTTGAAAAGTTCTCAGACGCGCTCGAGCAGGTTGAAAAAATCGGCTACGGAATAGTGATGCCCGACGAGGGCGAGCTGAGCCTTGACGAGCCGGAGATAATCCGTCAGGGCGGGAAGTACGGCGTAAGGTTAAAGGCAAACGCGCCGTCTATCCATCTTATCCGCGCGGATATTTCTGCCGAGGTCGAGCCTATTGTGGGTTCCGAGAAGCAGAGCGAGGAGCTTATAGGCTACCTGATGAACGATTTTGACCGCGACCCCGAGAAGATATGGGATACGAACATATTCGGCAAGAGCCTTTCGGAGCTTGTCAGCGAGGGGCTTCATCAGAAGTTATCCCGCCTGCCCGAGGACGCCCGCGAGAAGCTTCGCGAGGCGGTAGAGAGAATAATCAACGAGGGCTGTTCGGGGCTTATCTGCCTGCTTATATAGAAAAATCGACGCAAAAAATGCCGGGGAATTTACCCCGGCTTTTGCTTTAATATTCGATATAGTTTTCGACGTCGTAGCCGAGGGCTTCAAGCGCTTCGGCTTCCGATCTTTCCGCCACCGCCGGGATCATCTTCTTCCCCGAACCGGCCAGCGCCTCTGTGACGGTTTTGAAGACCACGTTGAGCTTGTCGGCCTCCGAAAGCCCCTCGTATGATATCTCGCTGCCGTCCGGCTTTGAAATTCTCGTGCCAACTGCCGCCGAGCTGTATCTTACATAAATAACCGAACAGTTCAGCGCGGCAGGGTCTTTAAGTATCTCCGCGCGCCCCGAGAGGATATCCTCGGCGTCGACCTCGACGGCGTAGGTTTTTTCCTGTCCTGCGGCGTCGGCGAGGCAGTTTGAAAACTCGATAAGACCTTTATACCTGTCGGCGCTCTTTACGATTTGGCCGACATAATTTAGATCGGAATTTCTGAACGGCGGGAACTCTAACTCCGCGGCTATAACGCCCTCAAATCCGGCGTCGGATATCTCCTTTACCGTGAGCGAGACGTAATCCCTTGCCGCCTGAGAAAACGCGGATATCCAGGGCTTGCCGCCGTTTGAAACCGATTCGTCGAGCCATGTGCTCGTGGAGTTTTCAAACAGATAGCAGATGCTCTTATCCCAGCTTGCAAGGTGATCGGTAAGCGCCGAGACCCTTGCGTAGGGTATAAGCCCCGCGGCGGTTATCTTGTCGGCGATCGCCTTAAGATCGGGTATCGCCCCTGCCGGAACTGCGGAGCTTCTCACGGCGAGTTCGTTGGCCGTATTAAAGAGGATCTTTCCGCCGACCGAGACAAGGTCAAGCTCAATGCCGCCGTAGCCGTTCTGGACCGCCTGTTCTATCCGCTGATCTATATACGCGCCTGCGTCGAACCCGCTTCCCGCCGGTATCGAGACGTATAGGATACCCTTTCCGGGGGATTTTTCCTCAACTATAGGCTCGGGCTCGGTCTCGGCGCCGCTCGTTTCGGGCGGGGCGGTGGTTATCGCCGGCTCGGTTTCGGGCGGGGCGGTAGTTATCCCGGGACCGTCGGGGTTAGAGACTTCCCTGTTCGGGCGATCCCGCAAAAACTGAACTATCGGCTTGCCGACGCTGTAGCCCAAAAAGGCTATGCCCGCCAGCAGCGCCGCTATCAGCAGAACGTTGAGCACGGTTTTAGCGGGGGAGCGCCTTTTTTTGAACATCGGTTTGCTCTTTTTGATTTTTCTCCTTTTCATTACCTGCCACTTCCTTAGAACCTCTATATTTTAAGACCGTAAACGATCATCGCAAGTATTCCGATATACAATAGCGAAGCCGGGAATCCTCGGAACGACGCCGGGACCTTATCGCTCGAGAGCTTTTTGTAGTTGATCGCCAGAACATACGTCGCAAGCATGAACCCTACGCCGACCTCGGCGGCAAACAAAAGCCGCGTTCCGAGGTCCTGCCCGCCCTGACCGTTTATGAACAGACAGCCGAGCACCGCGCAGTTAAACGCCGAAAGGTGAACGTATTTCCTCAAAGATTTGAAGTATTTTTTCGATATTATCCTCATCAAAACGAGCGTGACTATATAAACCGCGCCGAGGCAGAGTATATATACGCTCGGCAGGAGCACCCGCCAGCGGCCCTCGATATGAGCCTCGGCGAAGTAGGCGAGAAAGCTTGAAAGCACCGAAAATTCGGTTATGAAAAACCCGAAGGATAAAAGATGTTTCGGCGATTTTGCGCATTCTATAAGGGTAGATGCTCCTATAGCGTAGGTCAAGATCACATTTTCAAGGGTGACTGCCGCGAGGGCAGACAGTAAAACTTCCCAAAAAGCCGCCATAAAAAGCAGCAGCCTCCTTTATTATACAGTAAACATAAGGGGTATTTTATCGAATCGCGGGGGCTCAGTAGGTTCCGGTTATAATTTCAAGAAACCATCTGAACGCCGCGCTTACCACAGCAAGAAGTATGAACCCGCCGTAAAGGGTCGCCAGCGATGGGAGCGAAAACGGCAGCACCTTTACCCCGAGCAGGGTTCCGGTGGTCAGAAGCCCTCTGAGCCAGCCGAAAACGGTCAGCGCGAGGTCGTAGCCTATAACGTAGAACGCCGCAAGTTTTAACATATACGGCCTTGACAGCCGGTAGAATTTGGATTCCGTTCTGTGGGTTATCAGCGAGTTTGTCACAAGCAGGGGAGCGTATATCCCGAGGCCGAGATACATCTGTGATAGCACCTCGCCGCTCATGAAAAACAGGTGAACGGGTACATACACTAATGAAGCCACGAGGGTATATAATATAATACGAAGCGTATAGACTATCTTTCTCGGAACAAAGCTGCATATCGCCACGGTAGTGAAGGTAACGGCGGTAAAAACCATGGCGAGCACCGAGGCGCTGAAAAAGTCGGTGCAGACGGCTATGGCCGGCGCAAGGACCGCGCCGGAGGCGAACAGCGGGTTTTTTGTGAGCATTCCCTCGCGTTCGGCGTCACGGGTAAAAACCTTTTCGTTCATTCCTCATCAGCCTCCTTGCCGCTTTGCCCGTCTGTATCGATCTTTGCCTCGGCGTCCCGTTCGGGCTGAGGTTCGGATTCTGTTTCAGTTTCGGTTTCAGGTTCTTTTCCGGATTCTGTTTCAGTTTCGGTTTCAGGTTCTTTTCCGGATTCCGTTTCCGAAGCGTTATCCGATTCCTTTTCGCCCTCGCCGTCAGCTTCCGCCGGGGTTTCTTTTTCATTATCCGCCGCGGCTTTTTTGGACTTTGACTTTGCCTGAGCCTCAACGATTTTATCGCTTACAAATTCGCAGAAGCGGTCAAACAGCTTTACGGTCTGCCTTGCGGCGGCGGCAACGGCGATCTTAAGCCATTTCCGGATGAACTTTATAAGCCGTTCAAGCGCGTCGGTGAGGCGGTCTAACTCGTCTTTGAAAATGCAGAGCAGGGGTAGGGCGATTACCGCGCTGTTCTCAATATTTGTGAACTGCCGGATAAGGTATGAACCCGCGGCGAAGAGCACCCCGTAGAGAAGCTGAGAAAAGAGTCTTTTCGGAACAAATCTCGGGTCGCATGCCAAAAACACGAGAACGAAGAGAAACGATCCCGCTACAAACGAGCTTAAAACCGCGTCCCAGCCGCGTTCGCCGATAGGGAACAGCACGTTTATAAGAACGTTCGCCCCGAAGCCCGAGAAGAACGCCGCCGAGGGGATATCCCTGAAAAAGTAGAGCGCGATGGCGCAGATGAGTATTATCAGTATAGCCGAGGCGCCCATAGGCCCGGTTATCTTTCCCCATACGGTGTCAAGAAGGCTGAAGGTCGAGGCCGCGCCGGTGTCGAGGTAGTAGGTGTATGAGCGGGTGAGAGTCTCGGTGACGGTGTTTGAAAGCGAAAGGCTTCCGAACGGCGCCGGGGCAGGGTAGAGGATGATTTCGGAGGGGAAGCAGAACGCCGTAAAGATATAGGCGACGCAGACCGGCGGGAATATCAGGTTTTGGTTTCCGCCGAAGGCGTGCTTGCAGACTATAGCCATAAACGCCGCCGAGAAAGCCATAACGGTATATGGCACCGAGGCGGGCATAAGAAGGGCAAGCAGCAACCCCGACATTATAGGAGAAACGTCGGTCCAGTCGTATTTCTTTTTCATCGCCGTAAAGCAGAGGTATTCTGCCGCCACGCTTGAAAGGCAGGACACCCCGGCAACGAGAACAGCGCGCAGGCCGTAGAAGTAGTAGGCCATGAAAACTATGGTCGTTAAAAGCGCGCAGACTTTACCGAAACGCATTTTTTCGATTTTTTCGGGATTAGCTTGTGCAGTCGTAATGATTACCGTCCTTAATTTTATCGAAAGGGGATAAAAGGTGAGTGAAGCAAAGCGCATAAAGCTCAGGGCGTATCCCCGCGACACCGAGCTGGTATGTATAGGAAAAGAGAGATCGCTCATAAACCTAAGCGCAGAGCTGGAGCGAAATTTTGGCGCAGAATTTTCAAAGGGGAGCAGGCTCATCTACGCGGGCGGGCTGTGTCTTGAAATAAAGTTGAGGACAAAGAGTCTGAAAAAGGCTCTCGCCCATATATGCGAACACAGCGACGCGGTATGCATAGGCAGCGACTACCCGGGCATATTCAGCGAACACGGCGTAGTTTTAATAGATTCCGACGCGCTGAAAAAGTTATCTGCGAAGGCTTGCGACCGCCGCGGGCATGTCCTCTGATCTGAATATATAAGACCCCGATACCAAAACGTTTGCGCCGGCGGCTCTCACCTTCGGGGCGGTGTTGAAGCCTATTCCGCCGTCTACTTCAATATCGAGCGGAACGCCTTTTTGGTCGGCCTCTTTGCGAAGCGCCGCTATTTTTTCGAGGGTGTCGGGAATGAAACCCTGTCCGCCGAACCCCGGCTCAACGGTCATGATGAGCGCCATATCGACAAGATCGATAAAGGGAAAAACCGTTTCAACGGGGGTTTTCGGCTTTACGGAAATTCCTGCGGTAAGCCCGCGCGAGCGTATTTTGTCGATGACCGCGCGCGGATCCGAAACGGCCTCGGCGTGGAAGGTTATGTGGTCTGCTCCGGCGTCGGCGAAGGCGTCTATGTAGCTCATCGGGTCGGTTATCATAAGGTGAACGTCAAAGGGAATGGCGCAACAGTGCCTGACCGATTTCAGAACGGGAATGCCGTAGCTGAGGTTAGGAACAAAATGGCCGTCCATAACGTCGAAGTGGATCATATCGCAGCCGGCTTTTTCGGCGTTTTTAAGCTCCTCGCCGAGCCGTGAAAAATCTGCGCTGAGGATAGATGCTGAAATTTTAGTATTCATATAGCCTCTTGAAATCTGGTTAAATTTAATGCAGAAAAATACAGATTAAGTATACACCATATATTCGGCGTTGTCAAACTTAAATTGTGAATTTTTTATTATTTTTCAGCTGCGCCGCCGAGCCACCCCGACCCGACGGCGCTATATAAAAACGGTCCGGGCGCGCCCTGCCGTTGTTTTATACTATGCGATAGGCCGGATTGTAGTGCGCTCTTAGGTATTAGGTATTAGAGGATAGAAGATAGAACGCTCTGAGAGGGAATGGCGATACAAACTGCGGCTGACGGGCTTAGGCGTTTAGGTATTAGGTATTAGAAGATAGAGGATAGAGCGCTCTGAGGGGGAATTGCGGGGATTTTTGAAGGTGGTGCTATAAAATTCTATCATCTAATATCTAACTTCTAATATCTATCATCTAATATCTATCTTCTTGATGCGGCCTTTCGGCCGCATGGGAGTGTACATTCCGCCCGCATTATCCCCCACATTCAAATCTGTCGCCGAAGGCGACACCTTTAAACTCTAACATCTAACACCTAACATCTAATATCTTGCCGCGGCCGAATGGCCGCGGCAGCCCCTTGCATTAGTGAAAAAACTGTGCTATAATATCTATATATGGTATGCACTGAAAGGAACGAAGGATAAATGGCAGTTAAAAAAGAGTACGGCAACGAGGCAATACGGTCTCTGAAGGGCGCGGATAGGGTCCGCAAGCGCCCGGCGGTTATTTTCGGCTCGGACGGCCTCGACGGCTGTAAGCATTCTGTTTTTGAGATCATCTCCAACTCGGTAGATGAGGCGCATCAGGGCTACGGGAAAAAGATCTCGGTCACCCGATACAACGATAATTCCGTTGAGGTCGAGGACAACGGGCGCGGCTGCCCCGTCGACTTCAACAAGGTTGAAAACCGCTACAATTGGGAGCTTGTCTACTGCGAGCTTTACGCCGGCGGAAAATATGACAACGCCCAGGGCGACAGCAGCTACGAATACTCCCTCGGGCTTAACGGCCTCGGCGCTTGCGCGACCCAGTACGCGTCAAGGTATATGGACGTTGAGGTATACCGCGACGGATATAAGTACAACCTCCACTTTGAAAAGGGCGAGAACATAGGCGGGCTTCAGAAAGAAGAGACCAAGCGCCGCCAGACGGGCACCAGTACCCGCTGGATGCCCGATCTTGAAGTTTTTACGGATATTACCATCGAGATGGAATATTTTTGCGATATGCTTAAAAAGCAGGCGATAGTAAATCCCGGCATTCAGTTTGTTCTTAAGTATCAGAACGACGAGGGCGGGTTTGAAACCTTCGAGTATCTCTATGAAAACGGCATTCTTGATTATGTGAACGAGATAGTCGGGCTTGATTATATGACCCTGCCTCAGCTTTGGACGGCCGACCGCAAGGGCCGCGACCGCGAAGACATGAACGATTATAAGGTCAAGTACAACTTTGCGTTTGCATTTTCTAAGACGGTCAGGCTCTCCGAATACTTCCACAACTCAAGCTTTTTGGAATACGGCGGCTCTACCGAAAAAGCCGTCCGCCAGGCGTTCACAAGCTTTATTGACGGCTACCTTAAAAGCAACAACAAGTATTTAAAGAACGAATCAAAAATACAGTTCTGCGATATCGAGGACTGCCTCGTTATGGTATCAAGCTCGTTTTCTACTCAGGCTTCATACGAAAACCAGACCAAAAAGGCGATAAATAACCGCTTTATTTATGACGCCGCGGTCGAGTTTTTAAAGCATCAGCTTGAGGTCTACTTTATTGAAAAGCCCGACGACGCAAATAAGATCTGCGACCAGGTCCTTATA
>CANRHA010000029.1 GCA_947630315.1 uncultured Clostridia bacterium | reverse complement strand
GCGCACGATATCCCTTGAAACCCTGCGGCCTAAAACGGCGTTTATCCCGCCGATGAGTATCGACTTGCCCGCTCCTGTTTCGCCGGTGAAAACGTTAAGCCCCGGCCCGAGCGCTATGGTGGCGTTTTCGATAACCGCAAGATTTTCAATATGCAGCTCTTTCAGCATTTTCCGATTCCCCTTTTGTTATGATCAGAGAAGCTTTTCAAGCTCCCTGAGCATTCTCTGGGCGTCCTCCTCTGTTCTCATTAAAACGAAGATGGTGTCGTCGCCCGCAAGCGTTCCTACAATATCGCCGTAGCCGGCAGAATCAAGCCTTGCGCAAACCGCGTTGGCCATTCCCGAATGGCACTTTACAACAACCGTATTCACAGCCCTGTCAACGGCGTAAACGGCGTCGGAGAAAACCCTCATCAGCACTGATTTTGAGCTGCCGTCATATTCGCTTTTGGGCAGAGAATACTTGTAGCTGCCGCTCTCGCTCATTGTCTTGACGAGCGAAAGCTGCTTTATATCGCGGGAAACGGTGGCCTGAGTCACCGAAAATCCCCTTTCAAGCAAAAGCGCCTGCAAGGTCTCCTGGGTGTCGACCTCGTAGTGGCTCACGATATCTAAAATTGCCTTTTTTCTGTCACTTTTCATCTTCATTCTCCTGTCTGTTTTGCGGGCTGCATAAGCTTGCGGTTCACAGCCCTGAAATATCCGTCTCCGCCGATGTCTATAAGGCTCAGCCTAATATCGGAGCGGCTTATAATAACTTTGTCTCTCGCGCTAAGCCGAACCGGCTCCTGACCGTCGGCAACAAGCGATACCTCGCATTCGGTGTCCGCCTCAAACCTCACCTCGATTTTTTTGAGGGGCGAAAATAGCATCGTCCTTGCAAAAAGCGAGTGGGGGCAGATCTGCGTAAATTCAATGCAGTCGAGCGAAGGCTCTATAAGGGGGCCTCCGGCCGAAAGCGAGTAGGCCGAGGCGCCGGTAGGGGTCGAAAATATAAGCCCGTCCGCCCTCAGAGACGACACGGTAAAGCCGTCGGCCAAAACGGTAAAATCGCGTATCCCGCTGACATATCCGCTCGATATTACCGCCTCGTTCAGCGCGGTGTATTCTGCCCTGTAGCCGTTTTCCCTCCGGACCTCGATTTTAAGCATCATTCGCTCGTCTACGCCGTAATCGCCGGAAATAAGCTTTGAAAGTTTTGAAAGCTCGTCGCGCTCAAGCGTAGCCATAAACCCGAGCCGCCCGCAGTTTATCCCCAAGAGCTTTTTGCCGTATTTTGAGGCCAGCCTCGCGCATTTTAATATGGTTCCGTCGCCGCCGACAGAGATCATAACGTCGCATTCCGAAGCTCCGCGCTCGGGGCATATGAGCTTGACGCCCGGGGGTATCTGCGGCAGCGAAAGCGGCGTCGGAAGCATTATTTCACAGCCGAGGCCGTCAAGAATGGAACACGCTTTAAGGGTGACCTCCTCGGAATGGGCCTTGTCAAAATTAGGAAAGATAAATACTTTCACGGCTGTCACCCCTTTTTGGCGAACGCTCGCCCGCATAAGTCTGAAAAATCGATGTCGAAAGGTGTAAAGGATTCTTGCTTTACAAGGTGGATAAGATACTCGACGTTGCCGTCGCCGCCGCGTATCGGCGAGGGAATAAGCACCCTGATCCCGAACCCGGCGGAGTTATAGTATCCGCAGAGGGCTTTCAAAACAGCCTCGTGCGCCTTTTTATCTTTTACTACGCCCGATTTTGAGAGGCTTGCGCGGCCCGCCTCGAACTGAGGCTTTATCAGAAGCACTGCCGAACCGCCGGTTTCAAGAACCCGCGCCGCGGCGTCAGCGGAGAATTTTGAGGATATAAACGAGAGATCCGCGCATACAAAATCTATTTTTCTGTCAAAAATTTCCTTGGAAATGTCCTTGACGTTCACGCCTTCTATGCTTTTTACCCTTGAATCGTTCATCAGCTTTTCGGCAAGCTGGCCGTGGCCGACGTCAACGGCATAAACAAACCCCGCGCCGCGCTGCAGCATGCAATCGGTAAACCCGCCGGTAGACGCCCCGATATCGAGGCAGCAAAGCCCCGAAAGATCGATTTTAAAGGCGTCAAGGGCTTTTTCAAGCTTAAGCCCTCCCCTGCCAACATATCTCAGCGCTTCGCCGGTGAAGGTTATTTCGTCGCTTTCCGAAACTTCATCCGAGGGTTTGAGAGACGGTCGGCCGGCAACGCTGACCGAGCCGCTGCGGATATATTCCTTTGCACGCTCGCGGCTTTTGGCTATTCCGCGCCGAACAAGCTCTGAATCAAGCCTGGTCATCTGCCGCTCCTTATCAGCTCTATGATTTTATCCTTGCTGAAGCCGTAAAGGTCAAAAGCTTCACGGAGAGTCATGGTCGGCACAAAGCCGTCCACAGCAACATGCACGGCGTTGGGCGCCTGGGCGGCAAGTTTTTCACCTATCGAGCCTGAGCGGGAGCCCTCTTCGATAATATAAACTTTTTTGTATTTTTTGATGATATCGTATATTTCCTGCTGTAAAGGGAATATCCTTGTCAGCTTTAAAATGTCGCAGTTGAGTTCTTTTGCGGCCTCTGCGGCCTGAACAGCCGCCCTGCCGTATGAAACTATCAGCGTGTCCGAATTTCTGTCGGAAAGGTAATAGCTGTCGGTCGCGCTTATGTCGCACGGCTCCTCGTCGCCCTTCGGGAATCTGAGGCAGACAAGGCCGTCGTCATCATACAGGGCCTTTTTAAGACAGATCTTAAGCTCCTCAAAGCTTGACGGCGAATATACCGTCGCGCCCGGGATAGTAGTAAGGAAAGGAACGTCGAATATGCCCTGATGTGTCTCGCCGTCGCCGCCGACTATTCCGGCGTTGCATATTGCTATTACGGCGTGAAGGCGCGGGATGGAAATATCGTGCAAAAGCTCGTCATATGAGCGCTGGAGGAAGGAGGAGTAGACCGAGAAAACAGGAATCTTTCCCATTGAGGCAAGCCCGGCCGCGAACGACACCGCGTGTTCCTCGGCTATGCCTACGTCAAATAAACGCTCTTTCAGATTGCCTTTGAAGTGATTCAACCCGGCTCCGTATTTCATGGCCGCAGTTATGCCGACTATCCTCTTATCCTTTTCGGCATAAGAGGCAAGCTCGGTTCCGAAGACATCGGCAAAACAGGCTCCCGCGGCGGGTTTATCGCCGGTCTCAATATCAAAGCATGAAACGCCGTGGTACTCCCCGGGCTGATCTTCGGCAGGCTTATAGCCCTTGCCCTTGACGGTATTAACCTGCACAAGCACCGGGCAGTTCATCTCTTTTGCCGATTTCAGCGCGGCCTCGAGCTTTACAAGGTTGTGGCCGTCCACCGGGCCGATAAACTCAAAGCCGAAGTCCTCGAACATGGTGCTGTGAAGGAGTTTTTCCTTTAGGTCGTCCTTTGATCGGCTTATGATTTTGCTGATACCGCTGCCGACGACAGGTATTGCGCCTAAAACCTTTTTTGCCCCTGTTTTAAAGCGCTTGTAACTATCTTGCGTGCGAAGCTCGGAAAGATACGTTGCGATCCCGCCGATATTTTTGGAAATCGACATCTCGTTGTAGTTGAGGATTATGACAATATTGGTTCCGCTGCGGCCGGCGTTGTTAAGCCCTTCAAAGGCCAGCCCGCCGGTAAGCGCGCCGTCGCCTATAACCGCAACTGCGTGGTGATCATCGCCCGAAAGCTTCATAGCCTCGGCCATACCAAGGGCGACGGATATTGAATTTGAGCTGTGTCCGCTTACGCAGGCGTCGTGTTCCGATTCGGACGGCCTTGTAAATCCCGAAATACCGCCCTTTTGGCGCAGCGTTCCGAAGTTTTTATACCTGCCGGTCAAAAGCTTATGAGCGTAGCTCTGGTGGCCTACGTCAAAAACTATCTTGTCCTTGGGGGAATCAAAAACGCGGTGGATAGCGACGGTAAGCTCTACCGCTCCGAGATTCGAGCTCAAATGTCCGCCGTTTTTCGACACGGTCTCAATTATCTTTGCCCTTATCTCCTCGCAGAGAAGCTCCTCCTGCTTCAACGACAGCTTTTTCAGGTCGTTCGGCAGATCGAGCCGCGGCAAAAGCTTGTAGTTCATAATATCACTTTCTTGTCATTTATTTCTTGATGCCAGCGACAGCGCAAACTCCCGTAAAAGTTCGCTGCCCGGGTATTTTTCGAGTTCATGCGCGGCAGCTTCGCTTAGGGCCTCGGCCTTTTGCCTTGCGCCGTCTGTTCCGTATATGTCGGCAAAGGTCGGCTTATGCCTGCCTATATCGCTTTTTACCGGCTTGCCGAGGGTCGTGGGGTCGGCGGTGACGTCAAGTACGTCGTCGATTATCTGGAACCCGAGACCGACATTTTTCGCGTATATAGCCGCGCTTTGCTCCTGTTCCGGGGTGGCCCCGGCCATGACCGCGCCGAAAAGGCAGGAGGCAATAAGCATACAGCCGGTCTTCAAAAAGGACATCTCGGTCAAAAATTCCTCGCCTATGTCGGTTCGCTCCTCAGACCAAAGGTCGAGCATCTGCCCGGCGATCATGCCGGAATTTCCCGCGTTTTGCGAAAGTATATTTATCAGCCTGACGGCGGTATCCGGTGAAATATCCCCGCGCAGGGCTATATCCGACAAAAGCTCATACGGAAGGATCGCAAGGCCGTCGCCCGCCAAAAGTGCCTCGGCACAGCCGAATGCAACGTGGGTTGACGGTTTTCCGCGCCTCATGTCGTCGTCGTCCATCTCGGGCATGTCGTCGTGAATTAAAGAAAATGTGTGGGTAATCTCGAGGGCGCAGGCGGCTTCATAAACATACTCGGGCGGCTCCTTTTCGCCGCTGAAAAGCCGGTAAAATTCAACCGCAAGCACCGGCCTTATCCTCTTTCCGCCCGCCGATAATGCGTATACCTCGGCGGCGGTCGCCCTGTCTTTTGGGGAATCGCCGCATCTTAAAAGCGCGTGGTCCTCTAAGATCTTATTTATCTTTTCAGCGTCTGAGGATATTATCCCCGAAAATTTATCCTTCATCTTTATTCACCCCAAGCCCCGCGCTGAAACTGTCGAGCATCTTCTGACACTCGTCTACAAGCTTTTTGCCCTCTTTATAAAGGGCGGCGGTCTCCTCTATCGTGGTGTTTTCATCGCGCAGCCTGTCGCATATCTCCCTGAGGCGTTTTATTGATTCTTCATAGCTCATAATCTTCACCCTTGATTTTATTTACGCTTGCCTCGGCGCTTCCGCCGCGCATAAGTATCCTGATCTCGTCTCCAGCCGAAAGCTTATCGGCGGACGAGGCTATTTCGCCGTCTTTGACTACAATTGCATACCCGCGCGACACAACGTTCACCGGGTCGAGGCTTGAAAGAAGCCCCTTAAGGCTCCCGAGGCAGAGTTTTGCGACCTCGAGGCGGTGGGCGGCAAGGCTGTCCATCGCGGAATCTATGTTTTCAAGCTCGCGCCGCCTGAAGCCGAGCTTTTCCTTGACCGAAAACGACGACAGCGCAAGCTCGTATCTTTTGAGGCTATCCTCACAGCTTTTCAGCTTTGCAAGGCAGTAGTGTTCAATAAGCGAGCCGAGAGAAGCAAGCTCGTTCTTCATCTGTAAAATATCCGGCGTGGCAAGCTCTGCTGCGGCCGTTGGAGTCGGTGCGCGAAGATCGGCTGCAAGATCGCAGAGCGTCCAGTCGATCTCATGCCCTACAGCCGAAACGACCGGCTTGTGGCAACCGTATACGGCCATGGCGACCTTTTCGGTGTTGAACGCCGAAAGATCCTCGGAGGAGCCGCCTCCCCTTGTTAAAATTATCAGATCAGCCGGGCCGGAATCGGCCTTTAAAAGCGCCGCGGCAATTGCCTCGGGGGCGTCTGCGCCCTGGACCGGCGTGGGATATAGCGTAAGCTTTACAAGCGGATATCTCCGCGAAATCGTCGATTTTACGTCCTGAATGGCGGCGCCGGTAGGAGATGTAACAACCGCTATCTCGGAGGGATATTTTGGCAGCGGGCGCTTTGGGGCGCTGAATACGCCGAGGGCTTCAAGCTTTTCCTTGAGCTTTAAAAGCGAAAGATACGCGCTTCCTGCGCCGTCGGGAACGAGTTGGGAAACTATCAGCTGATAAACTCCGCCGCGCTCATAAACTTCAACGCTTCCGTAGGCGATCACCGCCATTCCCTCATAGGGCGCAAACCTGAGCTTTGATGCGCTTTGAGAGAACATGACCGCCCTTATGGTACATTCGCTGTCGCAGATGGAAAAATACAGGTGGCCCGAGCGGGAATTTTCCGACAGATCGGAAATTTCGCCCTTTACGGCTATTCCGCGCAGCTTGGGGTCGTTTTTCAGCTTGAAAGAGACATATGTATTTATCTGCGAAACCGTCAGAATAGCGTTCATTTTATATCTCCGTTTTTGATTGCCGCGTATATCGCAACGCCGCAGGCATTGTCAGACGACAGCCCCGGCTCGGCAAAATAAGCCTCGTAGCGCTTTGAGATCGCGCTTTTGATTATCCCGTCCGACATGACCCCGCCGGCGTATATAAGCGGCAGATCGCCGTATTCGCCGAGGGCGTGCTCGGTCATGCCGATTATCGCCGATTCGATGTATTTTATGCAGTAAAGGGCTATATCACAGCTTTCGCGGCCCTCGTCTATCATTTTTTTGCAGATGTTTTCAACGCCCGAAAGGCAGCATGAACCGCCCTTCATGGCGGGCTTTATATTGAATTTTTTGTCCGATCTCAACGCCAATTTTTCAAGCTCGGCGCCGCAGGGAAACTTAAGCCCGAGCATGACTCCCACCCTGTCTATTGCCTGACCGGCCTTTAAATCGGTAGATGAAGCTATTTCGCGGCAGTTTATTACCTCATCGCCGCCCGGCGTTACCAAAAGGCAGTCGGTGGTGCCGCCGCTCACATGAAAGGCGATAAAGGGCCTGCCCGAAAAAACAAGATCGAGCCGTGAAGACGAATAAAGCGCGGCAAGGATATGCCCTACCTGGTGAGAGGTCTCATACATGCCGATACCCATGGCGGCGGCTATGCTCCTTGCGGCAGCTTGGCCGGCAAGAAAGCAGGGCATATACGAGCCTTCAAGGTTTCTCGGCCTTGTTGATACCCCAACGGCCCTCAGCCCCTCGGCGGGGAGAATATCCTCCAAAATAGCCGGAAGCTGCTTTGTGTGATGAAACAGAGCGTCGGACTGCCGCAGGCCCCTTTCGCCGTATTTCACCGGCAGGAGCATTTTGCGGTTCTCGGTTATCTCCGAGCCGCTGAAAATCGCGGCGGAGGTGGTGTAATTCGAGGTGTCTATGCCTAAGTAAGTATTCATTTTTCAAGACTTCTTGTAAACGATCCCAAAACGCCGTTCACAAACTTTACATCGGCCTCCTGGGCGTATGTTTTGGCAAGGCATACCGCCTCGTTTACGGCGGCGTTGCGCGGAACCGTTTCGCCGCGGTATAAGATCTCAAAAACCGCAAGCCTGAGTATTGCAAGGTTTACCTTAGGGATCCTTGACACAGCGCGCTTTGTGCTGAACTGCGCTATAATTCCGTCAAGCTCCTCGGCCTTTGATACGACCTCCTCGGCGGTTTTTTCAATTTCCTCGTCGCACTTATACTCATAATCGGTCTCATGCTGAGTTACAAGCTCGGCAACGGTTTCATCGCGGAACATCTTTTCGTAGATAAGCAAAAACTCCGCTTCGCGGACCTCGTGTCTTGTCAGAGCCATATTTATACCGTCCTATTTTTTTATAAACGCGCGGCGGCCAAGCGCCTTTTACCGCGCCTGACCTGCTTGCGTTATTATTTATTTTCCGCGCCGAAATCTACGTCGGCTACAGATACGTCTACCCTTGAAACGGTGACGCCGGTCATAGACTGAACGGCAGCCTTTACCTTTTCCTGGACCTGCTCGCAGACGTTCACAACGTTATAGCCGCTCTTTGCAACTATCGACATGGCTATTTGGCAAACGCCGTCGGGCATCGATACCTTTATATCGCTCGGGTCGGACGACGACTGAAGAAGACTTTTAATGCTGAAGCCCTTTGTCGCTATCCTGTGAACGCCGTCTATCTCGGACGCCGCGTTCTTTACTATCGTGACTATAACGTTTTCGGAGACCCTCAGCGCTCCTTTTTTTGAATATACAGCTTTTTCCATTACCAGATTTCTCCTTTTATACTTCCAACATACTGAGCCGTATACAGACTCCTGCTAAATTATACACTGTTATTATAACATCTTATTTCGGAAAAGACAACTACTTTACCTCAAAAATTCTTATATTTTCATTTTCGACCGCTACTTCCGATAAAAGAATGTCCTTTATCTCGGCGGCCTGTGCCGAACTGAGGCCGTCGGACTTTACTACGATGCTCGCGTTTGTACCGTCAAGATACACCACGCAGTCCTCATATCCCGAGGCTATAATAAGGTTTTCCACCGCGGTTTCGCTCTCTATAAGCGAAGAAAGGGTTACTGCGTTCATCGTATAGGCGGCCATCTCCTCGTCGGTTATGTCCTGGCCCTCAAGAACCATTTTCAGCGTCTCGACCGCCTCGTCGCGGGATGAAAGCTTGTCGAGCCTTGCCTGAGCGAAGTAGTCCTCGCTTGAATAGCTGTCGAGCTCGGTGCCGTTCACATACTGTACCTCGCCGTAGTTTTCGGCGATGCTGCTGCCGTCGACGACCTCGGTTGCCGGCAGTTTTCTCTCGGAGAGACGGTAGTTTGCGTACACCGTTATTCCGAGAAACAGCGTGAGGCACGCCAGTATGATGTGTTTCTTGTTGACCCTGAAATTGAAGCTTCTGTTTACTCTTTTCATTGTTGTCCTCCTTGGAATGTTATTTTCTGTTTGTGACATAGACCTTGCCTGTGGGTATATTCAACACGGTTGACACCGCGTTTACCACCTTTTCCTTTACCGTCGGTTTTTTGCCGCCGGTGCATACAATAAGAACGCCCGTCACCTCGGGGTATCTGATGTTCTGCAAAATCGCGTCCTTATTTCCGGACAGAACCGTTTTTTCGTCCTTGTGTTCCTTGTCGCCAGATGTATCCCGGGCGAACACCTTTTCCTCGCTGCCGCTTACCGTGACCATCACCGACGCCTCCCCTACCCCCTGTATCTCGGAGATTATGCCCTTCAGTTCCTCTTCAAGGCTGTCGGCGTAATCCAAAACCGCCCTGACCTCCGGCTCTATAGGTTCCTCATTAGGCAGCTCGGGCGATCTCTGCGCTCTGAACATCAGAAGCAGCGCCGCGCAGACCGCCGCCGCGGCGAGGTAAATTCCCGCCTTCGGGGAATTTTTGAAAAATTCTGTTATCCTGTCTTTTATCTTGCTCAATCCCATTCAGCCGTCCTCGCAGCGTATATTTATTTTCAGCGGACCTATTTTCTCGGATATAAGCGCCCTGACCTCGTCGGCGCGGGTTTGCTCATATCCCGGCAGCTCAACGCTGACTTCTGTAATAGATATGCTGTTCTGTCCGTCAATAGTAGTCCTCACCGATACTTTTTTGAAATCGATCCCCTCGCTTTTTAAGATTTCCTCGGCGTAGGCGCTCAATCTGCCGTCAAGATCGGCGCAAATAAGCTCGGCGCGCTCCGAGGTCTCGGGGTAAAAGGAGATATCGCCTAAATCTGCGGAAAATTCGGTAAAATCGGCGCCTAAAAGCATCGCGCAAACAGTAACGGCGGCGGCAAGGGATAAAACCGACCTAAGCTCGCCGCGGAATTTATCCGGCACAAGCATTAAAAGCACCGCGCAGCCGAGCGATACAACGCATACCGTCAGCGTAAGATCCTTCAAAAAGTCCATCACGCCATAACACCCCCGAGAATTATCAGCATTCCGGTGGATACGGTCAGCATAAGCATGAACACCGTTAAGACCGTTCCGCAAAAGCCGAATACGTCTGCAATTCCCGACATCATGGCGGCAATTCTGTCCGCGCCGGTAAGCCGGCATATCCACGAGCAGAGCCGAAACGAAATTTTATACACAAGCGCGTGGATTATCGGCGTGATCATGTACACAAAGAGCACGATTATCCCGAAAACGCCTACCGCGGTCCGTATTGCGCCGAGGCTTAGGCTTACCGCCTTGTAGGATTCCGAAAGCGAGTAGCCTATTATCGGAACAAAGCTTGATATTGCGTACTTTCCGGCCCTTACGGCTATTCCGTCCGCTCCCCTGCCAACGATCGTTTCAAGGCTTATGACTCCCAAAAATACCGTCATGATGAAGCCGATAATTGTGGTTAATGCGCTTCTGACTGCGGCTGTAAGGCCGTAGAGATCGGGGCTTATGGCCTGAGTTACCGACATCACGAGCATACAGCAGAGTATCGGCTTTAAAACCGAGCTTGCCAAAAACGCGGCCGCCTCGCAGAAATATAAAACTATGGCGTTATACGAGACTGCGGCGGTGACGTTTCCCGAGGCGGCGACTATCCCCGCAAACGAGGGGATATATGTTAGCATAAAGGCGTGACAGCTGCGCATAGCGTTCACCGCCGAAGTGAAGGCCGTCACCGTCTCCGGCGCGACGGCTATAAAGCAGAGCATTACGAAAATTTCGCCGTACAGCCCCGCCTTGAAGGAAAGAGACGTTGCGATTTTACACACCGCCGCGAAGATGACGGAAGTCAGAATCAGCCTTGACAGGCGTGCAAGGGCGCTTCTGAAGATCCCGAATACAAAACTTATCAGCCCCGAGGGCGAAAGGTTTACGGCGCTTTCGGGATCGTCGGGGTCTATGCCTAAATCTGCAAGATCGCCCGAGATGTCGGAGGTGTCGGCGCCGGACAGTTCGCTTTTTATCCTGCCCTCGTATTCGTCAAACCCGGCGGAAATATCAACGCACAGAAGCGATATCATAAAAATAAAAGATAATACAGTTAAAAGTCTTTTCATTTTTCCAAAACGCTGCGCACAACGCCTATAAATTCCCTTAAAAGCGGCACGCATAAAAGCGCAACGGCGGTCCTTCCGGCGATATCAATAACGCTGCCGAGGGCGGTTTCGCCGCAGTCGCGGCAGCTTTGAGAGCAAAGCTCGCTTATAAAGCATATCCCGAGCGCCTTAAAGGCGAGCGTTATGTATGATTCGGCTATGCCGGCGCCCGAGAGTATTCCCCTTATGCCGGTTATGACCTCGTAGATGCCGTTTAAAGCGATAAACGCGCCGAATATGACGGCAGAAAGCGACAGCACCGCCGCAAGATCGCGGTTCGTGGGCTGGATGACCTTAGCCAAAACCGCCGCCACAAGGCATACCGCCGCGATTTTTACTATTTCCATCAGAAGCCGAAAACGCTTCGCACCGTTTCAAAAAGCTCCGAGATCTCGTTTACAAGCATCAGCATAACTATAACAAGCCCGGCTATGGTTATCATAAGGGCCTGTTCGTCTCTCTCGGCGCGCTTTAAAAGCTGGCTCAAAACGGCTACTATTATTCCGAGGCCGGCTATCTGAAATACTATTGTTACGTCCATAAACACCTCATATTATCATCACCGAAACGCCGAGGCCGGATAAAATCCCCAACGCGGCGTACAGCTTTTTTGTCTCCGAAAGCCGCTTCATAAGCTCGGCGCCCCTGGCCCTCAGAGAATTTTCAACGACCCTGAGCCTATCCGCCTGCGACGACGCGTCGCAGCTGCCGAGAAAGCTGCCTATCCCCTCAAGAAGTTTTTTGGATACGCTGTCGGCTTTAAGCCCCCGGCAGGCAGCTTTCCATAAGGCGGGAAAATCCCCGCCCTCTATTTTTGAGAACGCCTCGGCACCGGGTATGTCCATATCCTCAAAGGCGCATCTTGCAAGCGTATAAACGTCCTCGGCCCGGTAGCTTATCATCGAGGTCATAACCGCCGCGGCGTCGGCAAGCATAAAAGCGCTCTCGGCCTCTTTGCGCTTTTGGCGGTAAAGCTCGTTTGAGGACATCAGAGTACATGCGCAGAGCGAGGCGCAAAGCATTAGCCTAATCAATTTTTCTCACCCTTACAGAACGGTCGGGCTTGAGCTCCGCCGCCCAATCGAACGCGCCGTGATCCATAAGCTTTTTTATAACAGGTTTTTTCATCGCGTCTTCAAGATCAAAGGCATGCGCAGCCGTTATAAGCCTTACGCCCGAATGCAGGGCAAAATCAAGCGCTTCGCCGTCCTTTTCCGAGCCTATCTCGTCTACTACCACCGCCCGAGGCGACATCACCCGCACGGCGGTCTCTATGCCCCTGTGTTTCGGATATCCCACAAAAACGTCCGTCAGGCAGCCGATATCGTTCTGCGCGGCGTTTTTATGGGTAGCCGATATCTCGTTAAGCTCGTCTATCAGAGATATTTTCCATACGTTTCCGAGCCTGCGGGTCAGATCGCGCAGAACCGTCGTCTTTCCGCTCGAGGGCGGTCCGATTATGATAGCCCCGCAAAGCCCCTCAGAAAAACATTTTTCAAATATGCCGTCGGCGCAGCCCGTAATTTCGCGGGAGATCCTGATATTAACCGATGAAATATACTTAAGCGTCGATACGTCGCCCTGTTCGGCTGACG
>CANRHA010000028.1 GCA_947630315.1 uncultured Clostridia bacterium | reverse complement strand
CACAGCCGCCCTCGACAGCGCGAGATCACGTCTTAAGCGCCTGTTTTCAAGGACGTTTCTTATGATCATTATGGCGCAGATGACCACAAAGATTATTGCCGAAAGCGCGTTGATCTTAGGCGATACCTTCACCCTCGTCATGGATTCTATCGTCACCGAGAGGGTCTCAACGGTCGTGCCTGAGGTGAAATATGACACCACGAAGTCGTCGACCGAATAGGTCAGCGCCATAAGGAAGCCGGAGAAAATGCCGGGCATTATTTCGGGTATTACCGCTTTAAAGAACGCCTGACGCGGGTTGCAGCCGAGGTCCTGAGCGGCCTCCACAAGGTTGGGGTTCATCGCCCTCAGCTTAGGCAGAACGTTGTAGATAACGTAAGGCACGTCGAAGGAAATATGGGCGAGGATAAGGGTCGTAAAGCCGAATTTCAGCCCCGAATGCATTACAAAGAAGTTGAAGAGTATCATTAGCGAGATACCCATTATAATTTCGGGGTTGATTACCGGAATATACGTTGCGCCCATAAGTATTGCCTTGCCGGTTTTTTTCATGCTGTGGATCCCGAGCGCGGCCATCGTTCCCAGCACCGTCGCGAGCACCGAGGCGCACACGGCTACTATAACGGTATTCATCAGCGCGGTAAGTATCCTCTCGTCTCTGAAAAGGTCGGCGTACCAATGAAGGGTAAAGCCGGTCCAGTTCGCCCTCGATTTAGACTGGTTGAAGGAAAAGACGATCAGCACAAGGATAGGCAGATAGAGGAAGATGTAGAGAAGGTACATGTAAATTTTTGAAGATAAACTTTTCATAGCACAACGTCCTCCTCCGAACCGAACTGATTGAAGAGGCTCATCATGAACAGAACTATTATCATCAGCACCAGCGCCATGGCCGAGCCGAGATGGGGGTTATACGAGTTCCCCGAGAACTGCATTTCGATGATATCGCCGATGAGGTCGTTTGTTCCGCCGCCGAGCATTCTTGAGATGATGAAGGTAGACACCGAGGGAACAAAAACGGCTATGATACCGGTGGATATGCCGGGCATTGAAAGCGGGAATATTACCTTTCTTACCAGCCTTGCCTTGTTGGAACCGAGGTCCTGAGCCGCCTCAATAACGCTCTGGTCGATTTTTACCATGACCGAATACAGCGGCAGGATCATGAACGGCAGGTAGTTATAGACCATGCCCAAAATAACGGCGCCGGAATTGTTTATAAGGTTGTACGGCCCTAAGCCTATAAGCCCTAAAAGCTTGTTTATAAGGCCGTTAGGCTCTAAAAGGGTCATCCAGGCGTAAGTCCTGAGCAGAAAGTTTATCCACATCGGAACCATCAGCAGAACTATAAGCGTGGATTGGTTTATGGCGCTCGAACGCGAGATTATGTACGCGGCAGGGAACGCCAGTATAAGGCAGATGACCGTCGCGATTATCGCAAAGAGTATCGAGCGGAACAGAACGGACATGTAGTCCGACATCGCAAAGATGTTGTCAAGGGTGAGTTTGCCGTCGGGGTCGGTCATGGCGAAGCCGATGACGAGGCCGAGCGGGACGACGGTAAATATTACCACCCAGACAGCGTATGGTATTGCCAAAGCTCTCGGAGTCTTCATTATTCGGCCTCCGATTTGTGCATTATGTGAATGTCCTCGGGGGTAACGTTCATTCCGATGACCGAGCCTACCTCCTCGCTCTGAGTAGACTGGATTATCCACTTATACCCCAGGGCGTCTACCGTCATTTCGTAGTGTACGCCCTTAAAGACGATGTTCTCCACGACGCCTACTATGGCGCCCTTGTCCTGAGTCACGACCTTTATATCTTCCGGCCTGATTACAACGTCGACCGGCTCGTCCGGCTCAAAGCCCTTATCTACGCATACGAAATTCTTCCCCGCAAATTCAACGAGAAAATCCTTATGCATAACGCCGTCGATGATGTTCGACTCGCCTATGAAATCGGCGACAAAGGCGTTTTTGGGTTCGTTGTAAATGTCCTGAGGAGTGCCTATCTGCTGTATCATGCCGTCCTTCATTACCACAACGGTATCGGACATCGTAAGCGCTTCCTCCTGGTCGTGCGTTACATAGATGAAAGTAATTTCCAGATCCTGCTGCATTCGCTTCAGCTCAATCTGCATTTCTTTTCTCAGCTTTAAATCGAGCGCTCCGAGAGGCTCGTCAAGCAAAAGCACCTTCGGGCGGTTTACCAAGGCGCGCGCTATGGCGATCCTCTGCTGCTGTCCGCCCGACAGCGAGTTGATTGAGCGCTTTTCATAGCCCTGCATGTTTACGAGTTCGAGCATTTCGCCCACGCGCTTGCGTATTTCGTCCTCGTGGAGCTTTTTGATCCTGAGTCCGAAGGCGATGTTCTCGTAAATGTTAAGGTGCGGAAACAGCGCATACTTCTGAAATACGGTGTTGACCTGCCGCTTATGGGGAGGAAGATTTTTGATATTAACACCGTTAAAAAATAGTTCACCGCTTGCCATTTCGGCGAAGCCCCCGATGATTCGCAGGGTTGTGGTCTTTCCGCAGCCCGACGGTCCCAGTAGAGTCACGAATTGCTTATCGATGATGTCGAGGCTGATATTTTTAAGTATCTTCTCGCCGTCATACTCTACAACAGCATTTCGCAAACTGATGATAGTATTTTCCAATTACTTTCTTTGTCTCCTTCTTTTTTTCAGATTTTCGGCAGACATATTCTGCCGGTAACATTATAGTATTTTTTCGCAGTTTTTACAATAGAATTTTTAAGATTTTTCATTTCATACAAAAAACGACTTTTTGCGGGGTCATCTTTTTTAATTATCAACAAATATTTAGCCCGGCGGGAGTTGAAATTTCCGAAAAAATAATATATAATATACTGGTATTGTAATGTAAGGTCACGGGCGGTGCGCCGCCGCTTTAAAACAGATACGAAATAATCACTGAAAGGAAACACATATCATGAGCAAGACAGCGCGCTTTTTTGAGGGATTAAAGGAAAAAAAGGTGGCCTTTATAGGCACCGGCGTCAGCCATAACGAGCTTATACGCCTGTTTTTGTCTAAAGGCATAGACGTAACCGTCTTGGACCGCAAGCCGGTGGAAGAATATGACAAAGAGCTTCTTAAAAGCCTCGATGGGGCAAAGTTCATAACTGGGCCGTCGTATCTTGAAGCGCTCGAGGATTTCGACGTAGTTTACCGCACCCCGGGAATGTACTACAACAATCCGCGGCTTGTCGAGGCCCGCGAGCACGGCGTTGTCGTCACCAGCGAGATGGAGAGCTTTTTTGAGCTTTGCCCCTGCCGGATATTCGCCGTGACCGGTTCGGACGGCAAGACAACAACCACAACGCTGATCTCGGAATTTTTAAAGGCCGAGGGCTATACCGTATGGCTCGGCGGAAATATAGGCAAAGCGCTCCTGCCCCGCATAGAGAGCATTTCTGAGGACGACTACGCCGTAGTCGAGCTTTCAAGCTTCCAGCTTATCTCTATGCGCCAGTCGCCCGACGTCGCGGTCATAACGAACATAACCCCGAATCATCTCGACGTTCACGGGAACATGGAGGAGTATATAGGCGCGAAGTGCAACATTTTAGATCACCAGAGCGCGTTTTCCCGCGCGGTTTTAAATCTTGACAACGCCGAGACCGCCCGCCTGAAAGACAGGGTCAGGGGGAGCCTGAATTTCTTCTCGCGCCGCGAAAAGCCGGCTGTAGGGGCGTATCTCGATTCAAACAGGATACTCTGCTACCGCGACGGCAGGAAATCGGTAAAAATCATACCCGCCTCAGAGATACGTATACCCAGCGAGCACAACATTGAAAACTACCTTGCCGCCATATGCGCGGTATGGGGAGACGTTTCTGCGGAATCAATATGCAAGGTCGCGCGGAGCTTCGGCGGAGTCGAGCACAGGATAGAATTTGTCCGCGAGCTCGACGGGGTAAAGTATTATAACGATTCTATAGCTTCAAGCCCAACAAGAGTCATAGCCGGGCTGCTGTCCTTCAACCGGAAGATAATAGTTATAGCCGGAGGGTACGACAAGAAGATCCCCTTCGAGCCTCTGGCCGAGCCGGTGAACAAGTATGTAAAAACGCTTATACTGATGGGCGCGACCGCCCCGAAGATAGAAAAGGCCGTCACCGAAACGCCCTTTTATGATCCCGATGAGCTTAAAATACTTCACGCCGGGTCGATGGAGGAGGCGGTCGGTATTGCCCGCCGCGAGGCCGAGCCGGGCGATATAGTTTCGCTCTCTCCGGCGTGCGCTTCTTTTGACATGTACCCGAACTTCGAGGCCCGCGGCAGAGACTACAAAGAAAAGGTCCGCGCCTTAAAATGATCAGGCTTATAGACGGCTTTGAAGGCTCCTGCCTTCGGGAATCGCACCTTTCGCGGGTGATAAAAAGCCATTTTCTTGCATACGGCGCGGGGTATGACTTCTGCCGGTTTTACGAGATGGCCGAGCGCCGCCGCAAGGGGATAATTGCGGTGTTCAACGGCGCCGTTTCGGCGGAACTCTGCGAGGGCGAAAAGCCGGGCGGAGACATAAAGCGGGAGCTTGGCGAGTTTATTTCGTTTCAGCGCCCCGCGTTTGCGGAGATACCCGAGGAACTGATCGGCAGGAGAGGACTTAAGGGGTATATATCAAAGCCGCGGGTATTTTTTGAGATACCCCCGGCGGAAAGCTCAGACGGACTTATTACCCCCGAACCCGAGGCCGCCTTTGCGGCGATAGGCAGCGGCGGCGACTACGGCCTCTGGCTCACCGATACGCTCAGGCGTACAAATATGGGCCTTGCGCGGCTTTACGGATATGAAAGCTCGGTGCTGACTCTGCGGTTTGCTGTTTCGGGAAAGGCGTATATTTCCGACGTCGCAACGCCGCCCGACGACAGGGGCAAGGGCTATGCACGAGAACTTTTGGGGCGGGTCTCCCGCGCGCTGGCCGACGAGGGCTTATGCGCATACCTCAGCGCCCTGCCCGAGACGGCGGAGTATTACCGTTCGCTCGGGTATCCAGAAATCGGCGGGGATAAGGTGTATGTTCTCAACGACGACAGCGAAATAATTTAACTATATAAATCAACAGGAGAGTAAAAAATGACGGATTTTTTTAAGATCGACCGAAGGCTGACGGCGCTTGCCGAAAAGGCCGAGGCGGAATGCGCCGAAGATTTTGCCCGGATAGACGAGATCGCCCGCTATAACGGCGAAAAGGTCTTAGCGGCGTTCATCAAAAACAAAGTAAGCGAGCCTTACCTTCACGGCACCACAGGCTACGGATATGACGACGCGGGGCGGGATACCCTCGACCGCGTTTACGCCGACGCTTTCGGCGCCGAGGACGCGCTTGTAAGGTTCAACTTCGTGAACGGCACCCACACAATATCCACCGCGCTGTACGGGATCCTGCGCCCCGGCGACAGGCTTCTGATGTGCACCGGCGCGCCCTACGACACCCTTGAAGAGATAGTCGGCAAGCGCGGCACGCCCGGAAACGGCTCGCTGGCCGACTACGGGATAATATACGAGGAGGTCCCGCTGCTTGAAAGCGGAATGCCCGACCACGAAAAGATTGCCGAGAGGGTAAAGGGCGCTAAGATCGCCTATATCCAGCGTTCAAGGGGATATTCCACCCGGCCCTCTTACGGCGTTGACGAAATAGCGAAGCTTGTTAAGACGGTAAGATCGGCCGAGCCGAACGCGATAGTTATGGTGGATAACTGCTACGGCGAATTTGTTGAAAAGCTCGAGCCTACAAACGTCGGCGCGGATATAATCATGGGCTCTTTAATAAAGAACCCCGGCGGGGGAATAGCCTCGACCGGCGGGTATATTGCCGGAAGAAAAGACCTTATAGAGCTTTGCGCGTACCGCCTCACCTGCGTTGGAATGGGCAAGGAGATAGGCGCTACGCTTCATCAGAACCGCGAGATGTATATGGGATTTTTCCTTGCGCCTCAGACGGTTTCGGGCGCGGTGAAGACCTCGGTGTTTGCGTGCAGGCTGTTTAATATGCTCGGCTACGAGACGCTTCCGAAGCCCGGCGAGCCGAGGGCGGACATAATCGCCTCGATACTTCTCAAAAACGAGGATACGCTCTGTTCGTTCATAAGAGGGATACAGCGCGGCGCGCCGATAGACGCCTACGCCACCCCCGAGCCGGTAGACACCCCCGGCTATGAATCAAAGATAATCATGGCGGCGGGGGCGTTTACAATGGGCGCTTCGATCGAACTTTCGGCCGACGCCCCTATTCGCGAGCCCTATGCGGCATGGCTTCAGGGCGGGCTTACTTATCCTACCGGCAGGGCGGGCATAATTATTGCCGCCCAGAACATGATAGATGAAAAAACCGTAACTCTTTGACATCATAAAATAAGGAGGACAACACCATGGCAGAAGTTTACAAGGTTTCGCTTAAGGCGCTTATCGACGAGATGAAGCTCGAGGTAATTTACACCCCCGGCGACCCCTCGCAGATATTCATCTACAACAACGACATAAACCGCCCCGCGTTACAGCTCACCGGCTTTTACGAGTACTTCAACACCGGCAAGCTGCAATCCTGCGGGAACACCGAGTTTGCATACTTGAAGGGGCTTTCTCATGAAGAACGCGCCGCAAGCATGGATAAACTCTTTTCCTACAAATTCCCGGCGCTTATAATATGCCAGAACCACGACGTCCTGCCCGAGATGCTCGACGCGGCGAAAAAATACTGCGTGCCGCTTTTGAGAACGGAACTCGGCTCGTCGGAATTTCTGGCCCGCGGGATCGCCTACTTAAATGTCGAACTCGCGCAGAGGATAACGCGCCACGGCGTTTTGATCGAGATCTACGGCGAGGGCGTGCTTATAGTCGGCGAGAGCGGCGTAGGTAAATCAGAAACGGCTATTGAACTTGTAAAGCGCGGACATAGGCTCGTTGCCGACGACGCCGTAGAGATCAAGAAGGTATCGGCCATATCCCTTGTGGGATCCTCGCCCGAAAATATCCGCCACTTCATAGAACTCAGGGGCATAGGGATAGTAAACGTGCGCCGCCTATACGGTATGGGCTCAATAAAGACCACCGAGCGGATCGATCTTGTTGTAAAGCTTGAACCGTGGGATCCCGACCGCTTCTACGACAGAATGGGAGTAGACAGCGAGTACACGAGCATCTTAGGAGTAAAGGTTCCGAGCATAACCATACCCGTAAAGCCAGGCCGCAACCTTGCGGTAATACTTGAAGTCGCGGCTATGAACAACCGCGAGAAGAAGATGGGCTACAACGCCGCTCAGGAGCTTTTGGGCAATCTCGGGCTTGAGATGGAAGCAAGCGAGACCGTCTCGAACTGGCAGGACTTCTGACGGAGGGGAATATGCTTATTCAGGCTGATCTTCACACCCACACTGTCGCCTCGACCCACGCGTATTCGACCGTGACCGAAAACTGCCTTTACGCCGCGCAGATCGGCCTAAAATGCATAGCCATGACCGACCACGCGATGAAAATGCCCGACGCGCCGCATATATGGCATTTCGGAAATATGAGAGTCCTCCCGCGAAAAATCCACGGCGTGACTGTTATAAAGGGTGTAGAGGCAAATATTATCGATTACGACGGCGGTCTCGACATAACCGACGGCAAGCCGTATACCTTTGAATTTATGGTGGCGTCGTTCCACCGCTACTACTTTGAAAACTTCGTCACCCCCTCGCCCTCGGCCGTGACCGACGCCTACATAAAGCTCTTTCAAAACGCCTCGGTAGACGTTATAGGCCACCCTACCACGACCCGATTCCCGGTAGAATGGGAGAGGTTCATAAAGGCCGCGAGGGAATATGAAAAGCTGCCCGAGCTGAACGAAAGCTCGATACGCACCGGCAAGACTCCGCCCGAAACGGCGATGGAAATGCTGAGGGCGTGCAAAAAGTACGACTGCCCGATAACCGTAAACACCGACGCTCATTTCTGGTCGGGGGTGGGGCAGACGCCGATATGTGAAAAAATTATTGACGAGGCGGGTTTCCCGGTAAGGCTTATCGCCAACGCCGATTGGGAGGCCTTCCGCGAAAGACTTCTTCGCAAGCGCCCCTATCTCGATATATAAAAGGTGATAAGATGACCTACCGCGAAAAACTGAATATAATTTCGGACCGCGCCGATGAACTCGGCTGTAAAATCCTGAAAAACGAGCCTCTCAGCCGACATACCTCGGTCAAGGTCGGCGGCGAATGCGACATGATGATACTTGCCCCCGATTCGGGCACCGCCGCGGGGCTGTATTTTCAGTGCAAAGCCTATTCTCTTTATACAATGATGCTCGGTAACGGCTCGAACTGCCTGTTTTCGGACGAGGGCTTCAGGGGAGTAATAATCGCCTCTGAGCCGCGTTCGGGAAGCGTTTCGGCAAACGGCGACACCCTTTCGGCCTCCGCGGGGATACAGCTTTCGGCGGTGTGCAAGGCCGCGCTGGAAAACGGCCTCACAGGGCTTGAATTTGCATACGGAATACCCGGAACTGTCGGCGGAGCGGTGTATATGAACGCAGGGGCCTACGGCGGAGAGATAAAAAACGTTGTAAGCTCGGTAACGGCCATAACCCCCGCGGGGAACGTGGTCACATTTTCACCCGACGAGCTTGAACTCGGCTACCGCACAAGCAGATTCGAGCACACCAGCGAGGTTATAATATCGGCTCAATTCAGATTGAGCAAGGGCGACCCCAAGGCGATAGGCGAAAAAATGGAGGAGCTTATCGAGCGCAGGCGCCTGCGCCAGCCGTTGGAGTACCCCTCGTTCGGCTCGGCGTTCAAGCGCCCCGAGGGAACCTATGCCGGGCTTGTCATCGAGCAGAGCGGCCTTAAGGGAATGAAGATAGGCGGGGCGGAAATAAGCTCCAAGCACGCAAACTTCATTGTAAACAAGGGCGGCGCAACGGCGGTGGATATAATGGAACTTATAACCCTGACGCAGAAGACGGTTCTTGAAAAAACAGGCTATGCGCTTGAACCGGAGGTAAGACTTATACCCGCCGAGCAGAAAGCCTGAAGGAGATAATAATGAAAATTGTAATAGTTACGGGAATGTCGGGCGCCGGAAAGTCGACGGCGCTTAACGTTTTTGAAGATCTCGACTACTACTGCATCGACAATATGCCGCCTGAGCTTTTGGCGGTCTTTGCCGATCTTATAAAGAACTCCGGGTCGAAGTCGGACAGGCTTTGCTTTGCCGTCGATATCCGTTCGGGCGAGCTTTTTTCAAAGTTCCGCGAGAGCGTTGAGGCGTTAAGGGCCTCGGGAAACGACCTTACCGTTGTTTTTATCGATTGCGACGACAACGAGCTTCTGACGCGCTATAAGGAGACCCGCAGGCGGCACCCTCTTGAGGACGAGGCCTCGGGAAACATCTTGAAAGCGATCGAGATGGAGCGCAGCGAAATGGCGTATGCCCGGCAGATAGCCGATATATACTTTGATTCTACTCAGGTCTCGTCGACGGCGTTCCGCAACAGACTGCGCAACGTTTTTGAGGGCGACCACGCGAAGATGATAATAAACGTGGTGTCGTTCGGGTATATGTTCGGCGTGCCGAAGGACGCCGACCTGATGTTTGACGTAAGATGTCTAAAGAACCCGTTTTATATTCCCGAGCTCAGAACCAAGACGGGTCTCGACAACGAGGTTTACGACTACGTTTTCGGCTTTGAGGATTCAAACGGGCTGTATATGAAAATACACGATCTGCTGACGTTTTTGATACCGATGTACGAAAAAGAGGGCAAGACAAGGCTGGTAGTCGCTTTTGGCTGCACGGGCGGAAAGCACCGCAGCGTCAGCTTTGCAAGAAGGCTTGCCCTGGACCTTTACGCCGAGGGCTACGACGCCCGGGCGGAACACAGATGCGTTGAAAGATGAGCGGGCAGGAAGTTTTTTCTCACAGGGTAAAAGCCGAGGCGGCAAAGAATATCACGGGGAGAAAAAAGTGCGACGCGTGTCTCGGGGGAATGCTGTTGTTCGCCGGAACTTTTTCGGCGGATAAGGCGATCTTAAAAACCGAGAACGCCGACGTTGCGGCGCTTTTTACCCGGCTTTGCGAACACGCCGCCGAACCGGGCTGCGTGAGCGCGGGCGAGCGTTCCCGAAAGGGTCTGCCGCCGGTCATCAGGCTTGAAGTAGGGGCGCAGAGCGTCAAAAAAATCACCGAGCGCATAAAGATGGACCCGATGCCCGGCCCGAGGAGGATATCCTTTCTGCCCGAGCCGGACGAAATGACGGTGGGACCTTTTGCGGCGGGGGCGTTTTTGGCCTGCGGGAGCGTTGTGTCGCCCGAAAAGGAGTATCACCTTGAATTTGTTGTTCCCGAGGAACCCCTTTGCTGCGACCTGCAAAAGCTTTTTGAGGACCGCTTCGGGATATCGGGCAGGATAACCGAGCGCTCGGGGGCGTATGTCCTTTATTTTAAGGAGAGCGAAAGCGTTGAGGATATTTTGACCCTCATAGGCGCGCCGATGTCGAGCGTAAGCATGATGAACGTAAAGATCTACAAGGATATAAGAAATCAGGCCAACAGGGCGACAAACTGCGACACCGCAAACCTCGGCAGGCAGAACCGTTCGGCTCAGCGCCAGATAGAGGCGATAGAAAGGATAATCAAGCGCGACGGCAGCCTTTTAAAGCTTCCCGAAGAACTCAGGGAGCTTTGCGAGCTGAGGCTTAAATTCCCCGAGACGAGCCTCTCGGAGCTTAAGGACCTCACCGACCCGCCGATGTCGCGTTCGGGGGTAAACCACCGCTTTGAACGCATACTTGCAATAGCCGAGGAAAAGGAGAAACCATGACCGACTTTGTTCACCTTCATGTTCACAGCGAATATTCTCTTCTTGACGGCGCCTGCCGCATAAAAGAGCTTGTCAAGCGGGCAAAGGAACTCGGAATGCCGGCCGTTGCGGTGACGGATCACGGAAACATCTGCGCGGCGGTCGAATTTTATGACGCCTGCAAGGCCGAGGGGATAAAGCCGATAATCGGCTGCGAGATGTACTGCGCGCCGGGTTCGAGGTTTGAAAAATCGGGCAGGGGAGGAGACGTTACCTCGTACCACCTGATACTTCTTTGCAAAAACGAGGAGGGCTACAAAAACCTCTGCAAGCTTGTTTCGGCCTCGTATACCGAGGGATTTTACAACCGCCCGCGGATAGATTTCGAGCTTCTGAAGCAGCACGGCTCGGGGCTTATATGCATGTCGGCCTGCCTTGCGGGGGAGATAGCGAGAAAGCTTCTGAACGGCGACTATGACGGCGCAAAGGAGACGGCTTTAAGATATAAAGAACTTTTCGGCGAGGATTATTATATAGAGGTACAGGACCACGGCCTTAAGGAACAGCGGCAGATACTGCCGTATCAGTACCGCCTTGCGCGGGAGCTCGGGATAAAACTCTGCGCCACGAACGACTGCCACTACATCGAAAAAACCGGCGCGCGCGCGCAGAGAATACTGATGTGCATAGCCACCAACACCACCGAGAGCGACCCCGACGCCATGGCGTTCGGCACCGACGAGTTTTGGTTCAAATCTCAGGAGGAGATGGCGGAGCTTTTCGGCTCTCACCCCGACGCGCTTTCAAACACCGTTGAGATAGCAAAAAAATGCAACCTTGAATTTGAGTTCGGCGTAACAAAGCTGCCGAGCATAACCATAGAGGGCGTAAGCGACAACGAACAGTACCTGCGGGCGCTATGCCGAAAGGGGTTTGTAAAGCGCTACGGCCAAAACCCTCCCGAGGGGGCCAAAGAGCGGCTTGAATACGAGCTTTCGGTAATATCGAAGATGGGCTTTGTGAACTACTATCTTATCGTCTGGGATTTTATAAGATACGCAAAGACCCACGACATACCCGTAGGTCCCGGAAGGGGTTCGGGAGCCGGGAGCATCTGCGCGTACTGCATAGGCATAACCGGCATAGACCCGCTTAAGTACGACCTGTTATTTGAGAGATTTTTAAACCCCGAGAGGGTGTCGATGCCTGATTTTGACATAGATTTCTGCGTTGAAAGGCGGCAGGAGGTAATAGAATATGTCAAACAGAAGTACGGCGCCGATCACGTTGCGCAGATAATAACCTTCGGAACAATGGCGGCGAAAAACGCCATAAGAGATACCGCCCGGGCCATGGGCCTGCCGTACAGCCTTGCGGATACCGTTGCAAAGGCTGTGCCGTTCGGAATGAGCATACAAAAGGCGATAGATTCCTCAAAGGAGTTCCGGGAAATGTACGGCGGCGATACCCGGATACACGAGCTTATAGATATGGCAAAGCAGGTCGAGGGAATGCCGAGGCACGCTTCGACCCACGCCGCCGGGGTAGTGATAACCGACGGCCCGGTGAGCGATTATGTGCCGCTGCAGACAAACAACGGCCAGCCCGTCACCGAATACACGATGACGGTTTTGGAGCGCCTCGGACTTTTGAAGATAGATTTTCTCGGCCTCAGAAACATCACGGTGATCCACCGCGCGCAGAGCTTTATAAGGAAGACCGACCCGGATTTTTCGATAGATAATATACCCTATGACGACCCGGCGGTCTATAAAATGCTTTCAAGGGGCGATACCTCGGGGGTGTTCCAATTTGAATCGGGCGGAATGACCTCGACGCTTATGAAGATAGATCCGCACAG
>CANRHA010000027.1 GCA_947630315.1 uncultured Clostridia bacterium | reverse complement strand
TGCGCACGCTTTTAGGAGGGGTGCTTCTGACCGGCGAGAACGTTTTCAAGCCCGTCGGCGTTATAAGCGGCGGCGAAAAAACAAAGCTGAGCTTTGCCCTGATGATGCTGAGGCGCGGAAACGTTCTGATACTCGACGAGCCCACAAACCACCTCGACTCGGCGACCTGTGAGGTTTTAGAGGACGCGCTCAAGGAATTTGACGGCACCATGATAGTCGTATCGCACGACAGGTACCTTTTAAACAAGATCGCTACGCGAATACTTGAAGTTTCAAAGGACGGCGTAAAGAGCTACCCCGGCAGCTATGACGACTACCTCGCCGCAAAGGAGACGGAAAGTCAGGCTCAGCCCGAGCGGCCCGCAGAACCGGTAAAGAAGGAGAAAAAACAGTACCGCACCCGCGAGCAGAGGTCGCTTGACGCCAAGAAAAAGCAGGAATCCAAGAACTTAGAGGCAAAAATCGAGGCGCTTGAAGGCGAGATCGCCGAAATTGAATCACAGATCGCCGACCCGGAGGTCAGCGGAGATTATATCCGCCTCGGCGAGCTTTGCGCCCGGCTTGAAGAAGCCAAGGCCGAGGTCGAACAGCTCATGGACCTGTGGATGGAAAACGAGGAACCGCGTTAAAAGAAGACAGAAATCAGATGTCAGAAATCAGAAAACAGATGTCAGAGATCAGATTCTTAAGGCGCTGCCTTACAGCGTCAAATTTAAATTTAGTAAATAATAGGGCGGAATGTAACCGCCCAAATATTCATGCTTTTTCGCGGGAATTGTTCCTGATCTCCGCTGCGGTTTCCTCGCAAAGCGCGGTGACTGCGTCAAAATCCATAGCCGAAATATAATACGCCTCAAGCTCGTCATGGACCGTCTTTGCGCGGGCAAGGGCCTCGATCACCGCATATGTCAGCTCCCGCTTTGCTCCGGTGTTGAAGATAAACCTGCGGCGGCGCTCGCGCAGCGCCTCGCGGTCGTAGAACCTGAGGGCGTTTATTTTTTTGATCTCCTCCCCCTCCGCGGCCGATTCCGGCACAAAAGCTATCTTAAGCTCGGGTATCACAAGATACTCATAAACACAGCCTGGCAGCAAAACGTTCTTTGAGGCGACAGCCATATAGCCGAGTGAGGCCGCCTGCGCGGAGACGCTTTTTAAAATCATATCCGAAGCGGCAAAGTAGGGGTCGGAAACCGAGAACAGCCGGCAGCCCTCATACGCCGATTTCTGCGTTAAAACGCCCCTCGGGGTAACGGAGCATATCTGCCTGAGCTTTACACAGCCGTCGCGGCGGCCGGTCCTGGGCAGAACTTTCGCCGCAAGCCGCTTGCAGTACCCCGCGGTCTTATCCCTTAAAAGCGCCGCCTCGCCCATCGAAATTATATCCGCACCGAGGTTGTGAACCGCGCCGAGGTATCTCTTTGCCCGCTGATGGAGCCGCGCGTTTTCGTCGCTCACCGAAATTATCTTCGCGGCGTTTGCCCTGAGTTCGCCGCTCTTCCAAAACCTGCCGAGGTCGAGTATCCTCTCCCGCGCGCCGGGGTATACAGGCTCAAAGACATGCGGAGAGGTTCCGTCGGCAAGTATCACCCCGAGCCTCGGGAAGATGACCGCGTCAAGCGAATCGGGGTCGCTCGAACAGAAATAAAGGTCGGGGCTGTCGAGATCGGACAGCGCCGCAGCAATTTTCTTCATAAACGAGGACTTCCCGGTTCCGGGGCCGCCTTTAATTATGTAGGTAAAGTATTTTCCCGATTTCATCTCGCCGCCGACGTGAGTTTCAAAGCCTTCGGGCGTGGGGCATCCCAAAAAATATGATGGCATTTTCATTCCTCCATTTACATTTTTTACATAATATGTCTCGGAGGAATATATGTGAAAACGCCCGGCAAAACTGTCGGGCGCTTTTGTTGTTCATTCTGTTATTTTTGATCTCCCTGCGGGTCGGGGGTATCGGTCGATCCGGGCTCGGGCTGAGGTTCATTTTCGGGAACCTCGGGCGCGATAACTGCGCCGTCTTCCTGATTTTTAGGCTCCTCCGGCTTTTCAGGCTCGCCGGGTTCGGGTATGTCCTCGCCGTTCATCAGCTTAATAAACTCCTCGCCGTTTATCTTCTCATGCGCGATAAGATACTCCGCCACGCGCGTGAGCTGTTCGATGTGTGCAGAAAGTATCTCCTGCGCCCTTTCGTATGCCGAATGGATTATCGCCCTCATCTCGGAATCTATCTCGGAGGCGATGACCTCTGAGTAGGTCTTTGACGAGTTGTAGTCGCGGCCGAGGAACACCTCGTTGTCGTCATGTCCGTAGACCACGGGGCCGAGCTTATCGGAGAAGCCGTAGCGCATGACCATGTTCCTGGCGGTGTCGGTGGCGCGTTCGATGTCGTTTGACGCGCCGGTCGAAATGTCGTCAAGAATAAGCTTCTCGGCGGCGCGTCCGCCTAAGAGAACGACTATCTGCTCGTTCATCTCGGTCTTCGAGACGTAGGATCTGTCGTGTTCGGGCAGGGCCATTGTATATCCCCCGGCCATGCCTCTCGGAATGATCGAGACCTCGGAGACCTTATCCTGAGTCGGGCAGTAGAAGTGGCAGACGGCGTGGCCGGCTTCGTGGTACGCGGTGAGGCGTTTTTCCTCGGGAAGAACCACGCGCGACTTCTTTTCGGGGCCGGCTATTACCTTTATCGACGCGTCGTTGAGATCCTGAGCGGTTATGGCCTTTTTGTTGCGTTTTACGGCCAAAAGCGCGGCTTCGTTTATTAGGTTAGCAAGATCGGCGCCGGTAAAGCCAACTGTCGCCGCGGCGATCTGCTTAAAATCGACGTCGGGGGCGAGCGGCTTGTTCTTGGCGTGGACCTTTAGGATCGCCTCGCGGCCCTTTATATCCGGGTAGTTGACGTATACCTGGCGGTCAAAGCGCCCCGGCCTCAGAAGCGCGGGATCAAGTACGTCGCGGCGGTTTGTCGCGGCCATAACTATTACCGATTCGTTCGCGGTAAAGCCGTCCATCTCAACTAAGAGCTGGTTCAGAGTCTGTTCGCGCTCGTCGTGTCCTCCGCCGAGACCCGCGCCTCTGCGGCGGCCTACGGCGTCTATTTCATCTATAAAGATTATCGAGGGCGCAGCCTTCTTGGCCTGATCGAACAGATCTCTTACCCTTGCCGCGCCTACGCCGACGTAAAGTTCAAGGAAATCGGAACCCGAGATCGAGAAGAACGGTACCCCCGCCTCGCCGGCGACAGCCTTAGCAAGAAGCGTTTTACCGTTGCCCGGAGGGCCTACGAGCAGAACGCCCTTGGGTATTTTCGCGCCGATGTTCTTATATTTGGAGGGGTCTTTCAGAAGCTCAACTATCTCCTGAAGCTCGGCCTTTTCTTCGTCCGCTCCGGCAACGTCGTCAAAAGTGACCTTGCCCTCGCCGTTGTTGTCGCCTACCCTTACGTTTGCCTTGCCCACCGAGTTTATCCTTCCGGCAGACGAGAAGCTCCGCGACATGGATATGCAGACGAACACCAGAAGGCCTATCATCAGAAGCGTCGGTATAAGGTTAAGCCATACCGAGCTGTCCGACGCGGGAACGAGCTTATAGTTAAGCGGCTCGTTTTTGTGAGCGGCGTCGTAGGCAAGGCGGTAGTTTCCGCCCTCGAAGTGGTTGCCCTCGCCGAAAAGCTCCGCGTAGAAGATGCTTACGTTCGGAACCTTGTAGACGTGGGTCTCCTCCTCGCCTATCAAGCGGTATTCAAGCTTTCCCGAGCCGAGGTTAAGGCTGAACTCCGCAACCTCGAGGTTGTCAAAGTGTCCTATTACCTCCGAATAGTCGGGCATCTCCTCGGGCGAAAACAGCCCGCGGAACCCTATGAATACGATCACGAGGATAAGCGCCGCAAGGAGTATATACGAGAGCGGCGTCCTGTAGCCTTTGTTGTTACTGTGAAGCAAATTATTTCCCCATTTCTTGCCGTTTATCTTCGGTGAAAATTTCACCCTCGGCTGAATTTAAAGAATAACCTCGCCGATATAGTCAAGGTTTCGGTACTGTTCGTTGTAGTCGAGCCCGTATCCGACGACAAAGCGGTCTTCTATAGTATAGCAGCAGTAGTCGGCTTTTATGTCGACCGTCCTGCGTGCGGGCTTGTCCAGAAACGTCACTATTTTTACATCGCGCGCGCCTCTTGAATACATAGTCTCCCTGAGCGCGCTGAGGGTCTTGCCGGTGTCCAGAATATCTTCGACCAGCATGACGGTTTTTCCCTCGATGTCAAGGTGGGTGTCCATCTTAACGTTCACGACCCCTGTCGTGGTGGTTCCGCTGTAGCTCTTGGCGCTTATGAAGTCCATCTCGACCGGCAGCTTTATCGCCCTTACGAGATCGGCCATAAAGATAAACGAGCCTTTTAAAACTCCAATCAGCATTACGTCGCGGTCCTTAAAATCCTCGGTTATCTTTGCTCCGAGTTCGGCAACTTTTTTCCCGATCTCCTCTTTCGGGATCATGATTTTTACATTGTCAGGCATTTTCCCTCTCCTTTTTTGTTATGTCTATTTTATACGCCGATACGGTTTTTTCATCGCAGCAGACCCTCTCGGCGACGCCTACGCCCTCAACGAACACCGCGCCCTTTCCGTCGTCTATAACGACGGCCGACGGGCGGTTCTCGGCGGTAAGAAGCTTTTTTATCTCGCTGCTGAATCCCCTCTTGGGAAGAGCTATGCGCTCGCTCCCGCGGTAGGTTCGGGCGGTATACATATCCGCCATTTTAGACTCATCGATCAAAAATCTTAACTCATCATTGTTAAAATCAAATATATCAAAGGGTGAAATTTTTGTGACAGTAAGCTCCGCCGCCCAAAGAGGGGCGTTTTCCCTCAGAGTTATCCTCACCGGCTCGGGCGCCGCGGTGTCGCGGGTAAACCTAAGTTTTCCGGCCTTTCCCTCGGCGTAGATGCCCTTTTTGAGATTTATCTTTCCTCCGGTTAATATTATCTCCTTAAGCGCGTCGGTTTTATCCTTTGAAGGCTCAATTTTCTGCTCCTCCAAAATTTTTATGACCGCCCTCGAAAAGGCCGCGCCGTCGGTAAATTCCGTCAGGTCGTATTCGTCTCCCCGGCGCTTTAAGAGCCTTTCGACCTCTGAATCTATCATTCTGTCGGCCTCGCGTAGCGCGCAAAACGCCGCCAAAAAGCTCTGCTCCGCCGCAGGGTTGATTTTTTTAAGCTCGGGTATGACCTTTAATCTGATGATGTTTCGCGAACAATCTGCCACAAGGTTGGTGGAATCGGTGACAAAGCCCTGTTCCCTTGAACGCAGGTAGGCTTCGACGTCGGCGCGGGTACAGTTTATAAGCGGGCGGATGAATTTTCCCCTGACCGGCGGTATGCCCGTAAGGCCCTTTATTCCGCAGCCGCGGGTGAGGTTGAACAACGCCGTTTCAACCGAATCGGAAAGGGTGTGCGCGGTCGCAATCTTCCCGGGGATATCCTCAAAATATTTGTACCTCAGCTCCCTGGCGCCGAGTTCTGCCGAAAGTCCCCGGCTTTTGCAGTAGCCCTTTACGTCGGCGCTGATGACCTTAAGCTCTATGCCGAGGCGGGCGCAGAGATCCTCGCAAAAATGCTGATCCCTCATAGCTTCCTCGCCGCGCAGGTTGTGGTTAATATGAACCGCCCGGCAGCCGTAACCGAGTTCTTTCAGGCACAACAGCAGCGCTGTGCTGTCGGCCCCGCCCGAAAGGGCGACGGTAACGGCCTCGCCCTCGCCGAGCATATTGTGTTCTTGTATCGCCGAAAAAACCTTATCCGTCATTCGTGCCTCGCGTCTACGCTTCTGAACAGCGTGTATTCGCCCAGATATGCAAGGTTTACCGTGCCGGTAGAGCCGTGCCTGTTCTTTGCTATAATGCATTCCGCAGCCGATTGGTTCGGGTTCTGCTTGTCGTACATCGCCTCGCGGTAGATGAACAGTATAATGTCGGCGTCCTGCTCGATAGAACCCGATTCGCGCAGGTCTGAGGGCATCGGGCGGTGATCCTGTCTCGATTCGACCGAACGGTTTAGCTGGGAAAGAAGTATAACCGGAACGTTCAGCTCCTTTGCCATCAGCTTTACCTGCCTTGTTATCTCCGATACCTCGGTCACGCGGTTGTTGTGCATATTCGGCGATTCCATCAGCTGAAGATAATCTATAACGACAAGCCCGAGGTTTTTCATTCTCCTGAGCTTCGCTTTTATCTGCGGAATATTTATGCCGGCGGTGTCGTCGATGTATATGTTCATCTGCGAAAGAGAATCGGCCGCCTCTGCAAGCTTTATCCAATCCTCCGGCGAGACCTGCCCGCTCGTAAGGCTGGTGTTCGTTATAAGAGATTCCGCCGAGAGCATTCTTGTTGCAAGCTGTTCCTTAGACATTTCGAGCGAAAAGATGGCTATTTCGGTCTTGGGATTCTTTTTTGCAACGTTTGTGGCGATATTTACCGCAAAGGTGGTCTTGCCCGAGCCGGGCCTTCCCGCAACGACTATCATGTCCGATTTGTTCAGCCCCGATATGGCGGTATCCAAAAGGGCGTAGCCGGTCCTTAAACCCTGGTACTCCTCTTTGTCCTCGCCCGAGAGCTTCTGTATGCGGTCGTATGCCGAGACGATTATTTCGCTGAGCCTTGTAAGACCCTCTATCTCCTTGCCCTGGCGAATGTCGTATATCTTCTGCTCGGCAAGGTCCAAGAGGTCCTTCGCCGAGGTTCCCCCGGCCTGAGCCGTCTCGGTTATATCCTGACACGCCGCAATAAGCGAGCGCAGAAGGTACTTGTCCTCAACTATCTTGCAGTAGCTCTCGATATTTTTTACCGACGGAACGTTCTCCATCACCCCGGTGAGGTACGCCCTCGCCATGGCGGACGTCTCGAACACCCCAGCGGCAACGGCCTCGTTGATGACCGTGACGACGTCGGCGGGAACGCCGTTTGTGAACATTCTTAAAATAATCGAGAAGATCTCGCGGTGCTGAGGGCTGTAAAAGCTGTCCGGCTTGAGATATAAAAGCGCGGTCGATATGCTGTCGGGGCTTATAAGCAGAGAGCCTATGACCCCCTGCTCCGATTCTATGCTGTAGGGCAGCTCCTGACCTATAAGATCGCTCGCCGAGAGCTGTGTGTTAGCGGGCATTTTTATTCCTCCGGTTCAACCTTTACGGTGAGCTTTGCCGATATCCCCTGCGTCATTCTTATCTCTACGGAATGATCGCCGTAGGTCTTTATATCGTTTAATACGTTTATCTTTTTCTTGTCTATATTTTCGCCGAACTGCTTGCTTATAAGCTCGCTGATGGTCGCGCTTGTAACCGAGCCGAAGAGCTTGCCGTTTGCGCCGGCCTTGGCCTTTACCTTTAAAACCGCGCCGTTAAGCTTTTTTGCCGCCGCCTCGGCTTCCGATTTTGCAACCTCAAGCTTATGCTGCTCCGAGGCCTTCTTTCCGGCAAAATCGTTTATGTTCTTTGCGGTAGCTTCAATTGCAAACCCCTTTGCAAGCAGATAGTTTCTCGCGTAGCCGTCGGCGACGTTTAAAATATCCCCGACCTTGCCCGAGCCTTTTACATCTTTAATAAGTATAACTTTCACGGTCATTTCCTCCTGTGTATTATGATTTTACCAAAAAGTCTTCAATAGCCTCTTTTACCTTTTCGACGGCCTCGTCTACCGTCAGCGGAAGCTGAGCGCCCGCCATTGTCTGATGTCCTCCGCCGCCCACGGCCTCCATAATAAGCTGAACGTTAAAGGAATCCATCGACCTTGCGGATATGTAGCAGAGGTCGTCCATTCTGTAGAACACGAAGGACGCCTTTACGCCGACTATCCCCAAAAGCTCGTCTGCCGCCTGAGGGGCCGCAAGCCTTAGCTCCGGCGCTGTCGAATCGGTGGTGGCTATGGCGCAGCCGTGGAAAAGCTTTGCCGACTGTATAAGAATGCTCTTTTCGCGGTAGGTGTCGAGAGAATCGGCAAAGAGCCTTTTTACGGCAACGGTATCGGCGCCGAGCTTTTTAAGGTAGGCCGCCGCCTCAAAGGTCCTCGCGCCGGCGCGCATAACAAAGTTCTTGGTGTCGAGCATGATCCCCGACAGCAGGGCCTCGGCCTCGGCTACGGATATCTTGCATTCGCTGCCGAAGTACTGAATAAGCTCCGTCGCCATCTCGCAGGCTGAGGACGCGAACGGTTCATGGAAGAATACCACCGCGTTGTCGATATGGCGGACCATCTTTCTGTGATGGTCTACCACAACTACCTGCTTGGCCTGCTCGTAGAGCTCCTGAGAATCGAGGATATCGGGGTTGTGAGTGTCGCAGATTATAAGCAGGTCGTTGTCAGAAAACTCCGATTTTGCCTCGGGGATCGTCTTGAAGTAATCCTCGCCGCATCTCTCCTTTACATAGGCGATAAGCGACTTGGAAAGGTTCTTTTCAAGGTCGAGGACGCACCAGGCATTCTTGCCCATGCTCCTCATCGCCCCGCAAAGCCCCACAGAGGCCCCGAGGCAGTCGAAATCTGCAAGCCTATGGCCCATTATGTAGATGTTCTGACTGGCGAAGGCAATTTCTCTCAAAGCGTTGGCGATTATCCTCGTCTTTACCTTGGCAGATTTTTCTACGCCCTTTGAAATTCCTCCGAAGAACTCAAAGCCGTTCTCGGTTTTTACCGCGGCCTGATCTCCTCCGCGCCCGAGGCACATATCAAGCGCCTGGCGGGCAAAGGTCTCGCTCTCGGCAAGGGTCTTTCCTCCCCTGCCAACGCCTATGGACAGCGTAACGCTCGCCCTCTCGCCGAGGCTTATAGATCGCGCCTCATCGAGGATATCGAACCTGCGCTCGATTATCGGGCCGAGGTGGCGCTCCTCAACTATGCAGTAGAACATGTCGTTTGAAAGCTTGTGCAGAATGCCGTTGGTGCTCTCGATAAAGCGCTCGAACATCTTTTCGATCTGCACCCGTATGCTGGTCTTGTCGCTCTCCTTTGAGTTCTGCATGACCTCCTCGTAGTTGTCTACGGCTATTATCATGACCGTTTTCTTTGAGAGCCTGTATTCCTGCTCGAGGGCGGCGTGAGCGGTTATATCGATAAAGCTTACTATTGAAAGCCCGCATTCGGCGCGCTTTGCGCTTACGCGGTATACTTTGTCGGATAAGCGCACCTGGGCGCCGCCGTCGGCATAGATTTTGGTGTAGTTTGAGCCTACAAGTTCGGAAAGGGGTATGCCGTAAACCCTGTCCTCGCCGAAGATATCCTCCTCGAACCGGCGGTTGTACCATACTATTATGGCGTCGTCGTCGGCTATAAGTATAGGCTCGGGGTAATCGTAAAATTCCTCGCGGATGACACGGGAGATGGAGGTATCCATTCCCGTTACATATCTTATTACGTTGCGGTCGATTATTGCGACCATAACGCAGAGGACAATGACGCAGATGAGCGTTATTGCCGCGGCTGCTGCGGTTATAACGCGGCCCTCAAGGTAAAATGCGACTGCCGCCCCCACCGATACGGCTGCAAGCACGGCAAGGGGTATATACAGCATTTGAAGACGCTTTTTCATTGTCATCAGTCCTTTACATGAGTTCTATTCGGGTCATATATCCATTATATCTGGGATAACCATCGGGCGGCGCTTTGTCCTCTGGAAGAAGAAATCGCCGAGCTCGTCGCGGAGCTTGTTTTTGATCGCGGTGTAGTCGTGACGCGTTTTAAGTTCGGCGAGGGCGGTAGTCTTGGCAAGCTGCCTCGCCTTTTCCATAAGCTCCTCGCTCTCTTTTTCATACACAAACCCGCGGGAGATTATATCGGGGCCGGATAAAAGCCTGCGCTCTATCTTGTCTATGGTTATCGTAACGACTATAACGCCGTCCTGAGCTAAGTGCATTCTGTCCTTTAGGACAATAGCGCCTACGTCTCCTACGCCGTAGCCGTCGACCATGACCTTTCCGGCGGTGACGTTACCGGTTATCTTTATCGAGCTGCCGTCGGTCTCTATAACGTTGCCTATGTCGGCGATAACTATATTCTCCTCAGGCACGCCCATCTCCCGGGCGGTCCTCGCGTGGCGGTCAAGGTGTTTGAACTCGCCGTGAACGGGTATGAAGAATTTCGGCCTTGTTAAGGCAAGCATCAGCTTTTGCTCCTCGCGGCAGGCGTGGCCCGAAACGTGGACCTCGTACATTTCCTCATAAACCACCTCGGCGCCGAGCTTTAAAAGCTCGTTTACTACCCTGCCGACGAATTTTTCGTTGCCGGGTATCGGCCTCGCGGAGATGATTATAAAATCGTTCTCGGTAACGCTTACCTGGCGGTGGTCGTTAAGCGCCATTCTCGTAAGCGCGCTCATCGGCTCGCCCTGGCTGCCGGTGGTTATCAGAACTATCTTCGCGTCGGGGTATGAGCGCATCTTGTCGATGTCGATAAGAACGCCGTCGGGAACCTTTAAGTACCCGAGGTCTATTCCGAGCTTTATTACGTTTACCATCGATCTGCCGAACACGGCTACCTTGCGGTCATATTTTGCCGCGCAGTTTATTATCTGCTGTATCCTGTGGACGTTCGAGGAAAACGTCGCTATAATGATGCGCTTGCCGGCGGCCTTGTTAAACAGATTGTCGAACGTTTCGCCGACCTTTCGCTCTGAGGGCGTAAAGCTCGGACGCTCCGAGTTGGTGGAATCGGACATAAGCGCCAATACCCCCTCGGTGCCTATCTGGGCAAACCTCGGAAGATCAATTATCCCGCCCTCTATGGGGGTGTAATCAACCTTAAAATCGCCGGTGAATACTATAGTTCCCGCCGGGGTGCGCAAAGCTATCGCCATCGCCCCGGGGATAGAATGGTTCACCTTTATAAACTCCGCGGTCATTCCGCCGAGGCGAACAGTCTGCCCGGCGCTTACGGTATTGAGCTGTACCGCGCCCAAATTGTGCTCCTTGAGCTTATGCTCCAAAAGGCCGAGGGTGAGCTTTGTTCCGTAAACGGGTATATTCATCTTCTTTAAAAGATAGGGCATTCCGCCGATGTGGTCCTCGTGGCCGTGGGTCAAAAGCACGCCCCTTATCTTATCGGCATTCTTTTCAACGTAGGTGAAATCGGGGATAACGATATCGACGCCCGGCATTTCGGCGTCGGGGAAGGTCATTCCGCAGTCGATGATAACGATGTCCTGCTTTGTCTCTATGAGGTACATATTTTTTCCTACCTCGCCGAGGCCGCCGAGGGAGATTATCTTTATCGGCTGCTTCTGCCCGGGCTGATATTGGGTCATAATGTCGGGCGAAGCTTCTTTTACCGCCGCTGCGGGCTGAGGCTGTTTAGCGGGCTTCTGAGGCCGCTGCGGGGCGCGTTTTTGGGTCTGGGTCTTTGATTTTTCCTGCTTCTGAGGCTTTTCCTGAGATTTCTTGAAGCCTCTTCTCTTGCCGCCCTGATACTGCGAGGCCTTTTTCGATAAAGGCGGCGCGGATATTGCGGCGGCTATTGCCTGATCGAGCGCCGAGGCGTCCTGTCTGGACGAATCCCCTCTGCGCATTTTTGATTTTGATTTTGAATTTTGAGTAGACATAAGTTCCTTTCGTTGTTAAAAATTTTTAGTTCGGCGGATAGGAGCAGCGGCAGCCGTTTACGCTCTCCTGCAAATTCCCCCATACTACATCAACATAATATTACTACATTCCGCCGCCTTTGTCAAGCTCTTTGAGCCTCCGCTCAATGTCGGCGCAAAGCTCCTCGGCGGCCTCCTGTGAGACCGATTCGACGTAAAGGCTTATTCCCCTGCCGCTGCGCCGAGGGCTTACAACGCCCCTCGCCCCGCCGCTTTCTAAGGATATATCCTCTCCCGCCTTAGCCTGCGGAAACGCCTCGCGCAAAATTTTCGGAAGACCCGATTTTGTCTCTATGATCCGCTTTGTGTAAAACGTCTTAGGCAGGGCGGCGACGGCTTCGGTGAGGGTAAGGCCGCCGTCCGATACGGCGCGTATGACAGTGAAGCAAAGCTCGATGGGGTCAAGGCAGAAGGCGGAAAGCTCGCCGCCCTTTATCGCGCCCGAACGGCTCTGCCGCGCAAGGCTGTAGCAGAGGGTCGGGGCGGTCTTGGGCAGGCAGACGCTTCGGCGGCGGGAGTACCAATAGCGGCAGCAAAGCACCGTGAGATCTTCATAGGGTATTACCTCGCCGCCGGCAAGGGCGGTAACGGTGGTTCGGTCGCGGGCGACGGAAAATATTACCTCCTCGCCCTCCGATTCGCCTACGCATGACGAAAAGATCTCCGCCTCCCTGGGGTCGTCTGTCCTGAGAGAGGCGCTGACGGTCGGCTTTTCGGGGAGTATCCCGCGGAGCTTTTCAAGATATATCTCCTGCTCGGCCTCGGCGTTTATAAGCCGCGCGGGTTTAAAGGACGATCTGAAATTCCCGCGGTTGAAAATCTGCTCGACGGCGCGCTCCTCCTGCCTTGAAAGCTCGCCGGCGGCGGGAGAGATCAATCTTAATGATTCGCCGGCAAAGAGGCAATATGAACAGCCGAGCCTGCGCGAACACTGAACCGTTTCGCCGAACGCCGCCCCGCTCAGGCGGTACACCGAAACTCCAGCCGAGCGTATCCCGAGGGCCGCGGCTTCCCAAATATGGCCGCTGCCGCCGATAACTATGGGTTTCGGGCCGAAAGCGGTTCCCAAAGACGCGCCGAACCTCATTAGATCGGAAGCGTC
>CANRHA010000026.1 GCA_947630315.1 uncultured Clostridia bacterium | reverse complement strand
GCGCGCCGCAGGCGCGCTGCGGCGGCCTCCGGCCGCCGGGGCTTCGCCCGGGGCACCGGCCACGCAGAACCCCCCGAAAGACGCAGCGTTCTCCATGTCAAAGCGGCAATCCAGCAGCCAGCCCACCTTAGAAGCAGCACCCCCATCAAGTTCACATCACCGCTCCATCAAATCCCCCTATCCCCTCGCCGCTTTACCACATCACAAAAACGCAGCCGGCAGTTGTACCCGCCGACTGTGCTTTCGCTTTTGGGGCTGAGGCTCTCAGACCTTGCAATAACGCCCCTCACCATCTCTTTTCAAATTTTCCTCTTACAGAACTACGTCTTGCGCGCCGACCTGTTTGAACATTCCGTCCTCAAAAACGACCGCAATTCCGTGCTCTGCGTCGAACTTATAGTTGCACATAATAGCCGCTCTCATGGCTTTTTTGCTGTGGGGCACAAAAATGCTTTTGGGCATAACATACTTAAATATGTTTTCTATCGGAGCGGCGACCTGCCCGCCTGAGGTTTTTATTACATACTCTTTGACGCTGTCTAACGCGGTGTCGACTATATCGGTAGTTTTAAGCAATTCCACCCCGATCCTTTGGCCGTCAAGCAGGTCCTCTCCGGGATATCGCTCATAAACAATATTCAGCTCAAATTCACGGCCCCATATTGTAAGAACACACTTATTCATCAAACTCACCTCCGACATTTGAATTATCGCGGATTTTGCACTCGGCTACGCCGCCGGAATGCTTAAATACGCTATGTATATCTCTTGATACAAGCTGCATGGTGGAAGTATCGCAGCACTCATGCCAGGAATACTGATTTTCCCGCCGCCAATCTCTTACTTCGGCGGCCGTCCAATCCTCTCTGCCGTCGCGTTTTTCGGCGTTCCACTGTTCGGCGCACTTTGCGTCGGCCTGGGCAAAATTCCCCTGCTGATATTCTCCGTTTTCATCCACATAGTTTTCACGGTTTTCGGTCATTCTGTCGATTTTCACCTCGGCTTCACAGCACTCGGAAAAATCCGGCTCGGCAGATTCATATCTGACCCCGTCCATTCCGTACTTCGAGAGTTCATCTGCCGCGGCGGCCCCCGCTTCGTTTTCCGGGTTAGGAATAAATTCGGATTCGCCGCGTTCCCCTTCCCAGGTTCCAAGTTCGGAGTCCTCCTTAGGCGTATGGCCGAGCCTGTCCTCATATGAAGTATAATAGTCCTTTTCTTTGAGCTGCATTTCTTTGAACATGCCGTCAAAGTAGGAGCGGGCGTCCGACGCGCTCATTTTTTCTTTGGGTTTTATTTCCGTAAAGCCGTATTTTTCGGGGTTTTTCGCATCGATCTCTTTCGGCATTTCAAGCTGCCTGAAAACCTCCGCGTTCATCGCAGCACGCCTCCTTTCGATTTAAATATTTCCGTGAAGCGGCAGAAAACGCCGTTATACTCCGAATCTCTCAAAGATTTTTCATATAAAATCAGCGCCAGAACAAGGTCGATCTGCTTATCCGAATATTCCCCTACCGGCGGGTCAAGATTTTTAACAACGGTGCGGGTCCAATCGGCGATGTCGCTGCATTCGGCCGCGGCTTCAATAGCTTTTTCTGCGGAAAGGAAGCGGTAAACCAGGCGCCTCAGAGAAGATATCGCGTCCTCGTCGCTTGCCGAAATATACTCGATAAAGTCCTTCTTTACCGCCGTATCAAGCTTAGAGCGGAGGATTTTATCCTCTAAGCGCCGTATTTCCGTCCGGTTGCCCGCGCCGAAAATCTCCTTGCCCATAATGCATTTCAGCAGCGAATCGGAGGCGCTGCTTTTTGAGTCTTCAAGCTCGGCCTTGTCCGAGGGCGAATAGCTGTAACGCTCGGTCGGGCGGTTATATTTTCGTATCCTGCACAGCACGGGCTGCACCCAATCGTTCTGATATACGGCGGCAACGCCGCAGGGGAGCTTTGATATCTCGTCGATCTGATCGTTACTCAGATTAGCGGAACGCCCCGCAAGTTCGCAGTCGCTGTGGTCGGGAAGCCTCATAATTATCTTGGTGTTCGTGTTTCGTATAACGGCCCGATCCAACAGCCCCGGGGCCTGATCTGCAATTATGAATCCCTCGCCGTATGTTCTCATCTCCGCTATTGCGTTTGTGAGCATTTCAACGCTTTTGCCGCGAAGATTTCCGACTTCCGAGGACTGCTCATCAGAGGTGCGCTTCAGCAAATTATGGGCTTCTTCAAGAACTGTAACATGATCAAGCTTTTCGTTCATATCTCCCGCGTTGGCCATGCGGTGCTCCTGAAGCTTAAGGACGAGCATTCCCATTATCAGCGATTTTGTCTCCGCAGACCCCACGCGGCTAAGATCAACAATAACCTTTTTGTCGAAAAGATCGGCGTCGTCAACGTCGTCGCCGGTGAATATCGTTCCGTATATTCCGTTTGTCAGCGATTTCAGGCGCGTAAGAAGCGAACCTTTGTACGCCCCTTTGTTTTCGCTGTCATATTCGCTCGCGTCGATGACGGTTTTTATATTTCCCGTCACGTCTTCAAAGGACGGAAACAGATTTTCCGCATATCTGTTTACCGAGCGCGTCAGATCCCAGCCGCTGTCCGTATAAGCCTGCTCAACGGCGCTTTTCAATACGGCGGGCATGGCCGCGTACATCGGCCAGCAAACGTTGAATATTTCAACGAGGCGGTCTATGTGTTCAAGGATATGTATTCCCTTAGGGAATCTGAAAGGATTTATGCGCAAAAGCTCGGTGTGATCGGGATTCGTTCCGTAAACGCATACGCTCGGGTCATGGCCGAATACGTTTTTATATTCGCCCTTGGCGGGTTCGATTATGAGATAGTTTATCCCGAAGTTGTCAAGCTGGCGTATGATCTCATAAACGGTATTGCTTTTGCCCGAACCGGTCGAGCCGGTTATGAACGTGTGCATGGTGAGGCTGTTGAGCGAAAGCTGCACGTTGTTTTCGCTCTGACTGCCCATGTTGAATATTTTTCCGAGGTTTATGCCTATCGGGGGCTTGCTGCTGTCATATGTTACCACCTCGCTGCCGAAGTTGGCGTGTTCTATTACCGGCAGCCCGCATACGGATTTTCTCGGCAGCCCCATATGTATCGAAAGCTCGTTGCCGCTTACAAGCGAACAGGGCGTGACCTCGATGCTCCCGACGGGGCCGTCGTATCTGAATACGGGGTGTATAAAGTTTTTTACATATTGAGCTATCAGAGCGGCGTCTTCCGCCCTGTCCTGACCCCATGAATTTATGGCGGCAACTTCAACGCCCGAGTTTTCTCCCCTCATCAGCGCCTTGTAGGTAGAGGCCGCAACCTCCGCCGAGCTGTCGTCGGATAAAAAATACGCCGCGCACTCGTACATGCCGAGGCTTTCAAATTCATCTATCCGCTTCAGCTGCCTGTCGATGCGTTCAAGGGTAGACTCGATCGATTTGTCGTGCATGGTCAAGCTCATGCCTTCGCTTATCCCGTTCGTATAGCCCTCGGTTTTGGATGTACCGTGATTTACGCTTTCGGTGGAGCCGACGCTTCCGCCGTGGGAGGCGGTATAGCCGTCGGTCACGGATCGGCTGGCTGTGGTCGAATCGGATGATGTGACCGTCACGGCAGATTTCAGCATTCCGAGGCCGCCGTTTATAACCCCGCCGGCAACAAGGCTTGCGCCGCCCGTAGCGGGGGCAAGGGCAAGACTTATGGCTGACACCGCCGCCGATACCCCGCCGACTATCCTTCCGGCTGTGTTTTCCTTTGATTCGCTGTGTTGGACAGAAACGCCGCTCTGTTCGGAGTGCTGGGCGCTTTCCGTCCAGTTTTCCTGACGCGTTGTGGAGGTGCTGCTGCCGCTCGATTCAGACAGCGCAAAGTTGAAGGAGTTGTTGTTGGTGTAGCTTACCTGAGTCGCCGCAAGCGCGGAGAGCTGAGTATAGATAGTCTCGTAGCCCCGCCTCAGCTCCTGAAGCTGCGCCCGGGTGGTGCCGTTTGCAATAATTATACCCGTATATTTTTCATGCTGCATTGAGAGCACGAGCTTTTCAAGACCCTGCGTAAAGTTCTGATTCGTCGCGCCGTTCATATCCTTATAATTTGCAACGCAGGATACGGCGGAAATGTTTTTCTCCTTGATGCCCGAAACTATTCTTTTCATTTCCTCTGTGTCATACTGCTTTTCCGGCGTTTTCATTCCGGGAAAATACGCTTTCATGGCGCTTTCGACAATATTCGACATCTTTCCCGCAGAATAGGGGCTTCCCTCGGGCGAGCGAACGCCCATATAGAAATCGGTCTTGGTTCCGTCGCTGTCTATTATGATGAATATGGTGCTTTCGGCCATCGAAAGAATATTAAACACGCTTGCAAATTTATAGGGCGCAAATTCGTCCTTTTCATACACCATTTCGGTGATTTTGAAAAAGCAGACGTTGTTGTCCTGATTGGTTTCCAAAACCGAACGGTCAAGTGGCACTATTTTCATTCGGGTAAGCTCGGAAATGTAGTTTTTGAGGACAACGTCGTCCACTACCTTCAAAGCGCTCATATACCCTTTTACCAGCGAATCGTAGCGCGGCACCTGAGCCGTATTGCCGTTTTGCTTTGTCAGATCTTCCATGGCGTTCACTCCTTATCGGTCGCTATAAGAACAACTCCGCCCACAGCTGCCACGGCTCCCACGACGGCAAGCACGGGCTGAGACGCGCATATCCCCGCGACCGTCAAAGCGGCGCCGGCGGCGGTAACGCATACGCCGACATATTTTTGCCGTACCGCGCGCTTTTCCTGCGCGTTTTCTGAAACCTGCTCAGCGCCGATCTTTTCGGCCTTTTCGCTGTAGATCCGCCGCGCCATTCTTTTTAAAAGATCTATGCGCTCCTTTGAAAAGTTGTCTACGACATTTACCATCTGCTCGTTAAGATAATCCTCGTTCCATTCCGCCTCGTTATAATTGAGAGCTTCGCCGTTGTGCCCGTCGTATAGACCGTCAAGAGCCGAGCTTGCGTAGGCTTCAGCCTCTTCAAACTGCGCCGCCGTGGGGTCTATAAGAAGCAGATCCTTAAGCATGATGCGGACTCGCAGTATTCTTTTGCTTTCTACCGCTTCGGCAAATTCACTTGTAACAGCCATTAAATAAACCTCCTATCTGTTGTTTTCGTAATCTCTTACGGCCGCAAGTATCTTATTGGCCGCGTTTTTCATTTTCTGAATGTCGTCGCTGTTCAATGATCTTTTTTTCGCAACGACGTTCATAATGACGGATACCTCCCTGCCTCCGCTTGTGAGGCGGTTCAAAGCCTGCCGTCTCATTTCTGCCTTTATCTGCTCGCCGCTTGTTGAGGGGTATCCGCCGCCGTAAGCTGAGGGCTGCGCCGGCGGCGCCGTATTTGCGCGCCTGATCTCATCTTTAAGCGCAACTCTTATGACCTGTTTTACATGGTCGATCCGCTCTTGTGAGAAGTTGTTGACGATCTCGATAAGCTCTGTGTTCATCACGTCCTTGTTCCACCTGCTGCGGTCGTTTTCCAAAGCTCCGCCGTCATACAAAACCAAAAGCTGCGCCATCGTCTGCCGCGCATAGTTAAACATCTCGTTGAATTGCTTAAAAGTAGGGTCGATGACGAGCGAGTCCTTAAGCATGATCCTGACGCGCAAAAGGTTTCCCGACCGCACGGCAGATATAAACTCCTGCGATAACATAAGGCCCTCCTTTTATATATCGAGGATCGACATGATCTTCGCCTGAATGGTTTCAAGCCAATTCAGCCTGCGCTGAGATTCCTCTATCCTCGCGGCAAGGTTCTCGCTGTCCTTGGTGTAGTCTTCAAGCTCCTTTAGCTTACGGTTCAGCACGTTGTTAAGCTCGTCAAACTTCTTTTTGAAGTTCTCTCGAACGTTTTCGGTCTGAGCTTTCGCATATTCGACTGCGGCGTTTTTATAAATATGAAGCGCTTCCTGAACCGGGGCAAGATATTTCTGCGCCAGAACAGTCCTGTCTATATAGGTGTGCTCTACCCAATCGTAGTCGTCGACGAGGTCATAATTGACCTTAAACGATGTTCCGAGCGTTCTGTTCAGCCAGCGTCTGAAGCCGAATACTTCCTTATATTCTTTATGCTGCCCGACGACCTCCCAGCTTGATTCCGTTCTTTTCGCTGCGCCCATAGCGGCGTCCATGATATTGTCAAAGTTCGCAAGGTCTTCGATGTCGCCCTCCATTATTTCAAACGGGCTGATCGCGATGCCGCTGATATTCAGATCCTGAGCAAGCTCAGCAATTTTCTTTCGGTATTCTTCAAGCAGCTTGTCGGCGTTTTTGGTGACGTGGTTCGTGATAAGATCTTCAAACTTCACCTGAATTTCCGAGAGGAGATTCTCGGAAAGCCGCGCAAACGCTCCGCAAACTATTCTCGCCTCGTTTTCGCTTATCCTGCTTTCGGGGGCGGAAAGTTCCTCGGTAAGCCTTTCCTGAGCCGGCTTGATGATATTGTTTGCAAGCTTGTTTATCTCGCCGTCGTAATTGATTCGATCGATGCGCTTTTTAAAGGCTTTCGCCTCGTCGCCGCTCGCAAGCTTGCGCCTGATAATGTCGATATTTTCGAGGATCTCATTCTGCTTGTCCTGATTTTCGGCGATATCCTTTTTGGTGGTCTCAAAGGATCCCGCGCTTTCTAATCGCTTTGAGAAGGTGTCGACAATGTTTCTGATCTTTGCGGTCTTCGCGTATTTTCTGACATATGTCTGTATCGCCATTTCAACCGGAACGATCCCACAGTGGATCAGCGCCTTGCCGTTGTCGTCGGCCTCCTGCAATCTCTCCTCTAAAAGCTTTCTGAACGAGGGCGTAAGCGGGGCCTTTTCCTCAAAGTGCATCTCGGGATTATTGTTGAACTTTCTTACCTTTCCCTTCGCCTCGTAAACTTCATCGTCGCTGTCGTCGTCGCTCTCTGCAAGTACGGTCCTTATGTTGAGCGCCGTCAAGGCCGAGGCGGGGAAAATATTGGCGTTTTCAATGCCGTTGTCCTTTAAATATTCGCGGACTTTGGCTATTGCGGCGTCGACGCTGTCCTCGCCCTTTTTAAACTCGTCAAGCTTGTTTACAACGAAAATAAAGCGGTCTCTTGATTGCTTTCCGCCTACTCTCATGCTGTCGGCGACATGGCTCAAAAGGTTGTAGTCGTCGTTTACCGCCAGCTGAGTTGCGTTTAATATGTACAGCACGACCGCCTTTGACGATTCCGAAAGCATACGGTATGTCGCCGCGCGGTGCTCGGGGTCTCTTGAATTGTTGGGGCCGGGAGTGTCGACAAGAACGAGGGAAACGTCCTCTGAGGACACAAACGGTATATTGCCCTCTGCGCGAATTTTTGATACCTTGGGATCGCTGTTGAGCTTTTCCATGATCTCAAAGGTGAGATTCGGGTATTTTCCCACAAGGGCGCCGTCGGGATCATAAGCCTCCGCGGTAAAACATTCCCCGTCGGTGTCCTTTATTTCGGTGATCGTGGCGGTGCAAGCCTCCTGCTTTGCGGGCATCAGCTTCTGCCTTAACAGTGCGTTTATAAGGGTAGATTTTCCCGCGCTCATGGTCGCGACGACGTTTACTTCAAAGTCGCTGCTTTTCGCCATGTTAAACGCCCTCACGACATCGGGCTGTTTCAGCTCCTCAAAAGGCCCGTTCTGTATTTCATCGAAGATCTCGCTGACCGCGGCCTCCTTATCGGCCGCCTCCATCGCCGGGATCTGCTCGGTCTCAATATGAAAGACTCGGTTCTTGTAAACTCCCCTCTTTGCCTCCTCGGCCATGGCTTCAACGTCCTCATAATCGAGAACGGTGCCCTGGAAAACTATCTTGAACCTTTCGGCCCTGTATTCGTCAAAAATTATGTTCGGCAGGTCCTCGATCCATTCCTGAAGCCGCCTATCCCCGACGTTCAGCTTGCTTTTTTGCGTGGGAGCCTTACCGTCGATAAGTATCTCGGTCACAAGTCGGTACGGATTGTACTTGATAAACATTTCCTTCATAGCTTTACCCTCTCGTTTCATAAATCATTTTTTCCAGCTGTAAAACGCCGGAGTGGCGCAGCAGCATATGTGCCTCGGAATTTTCATCGAGTTCGGCATCTTTGCCGGAAAGCGGATAATAGGCGTCAAACCGATACTCGTCCGATTTAAGCTTTCTTGACAGCAGCACAAATTCGTCCTGATCCTCCTCGTCAAGCTCCTCGCCGAAAATGCTCATCTTTGCCAGATAAGCGGCGGCGGAGGATATCGGCACTACCAGAGGTTCGGCAAAGCCTATCTTCTTCAAGTCTTCCCTTACCGCTGCCAGCGTTTCGGGAACAGAATCCTCTTTTTTCCTGAATTTATCGAGCTTATTTACAACGAACACCGTTTTGCCTTTGTAGTTGTCCAAAACAAATTGCAGGTGCGCCCGGTCGTCGTCTGAGCCTATGTTCTCGCCGTTCAGAATATAAAGCAGCAGCTCCGCCGGCGTATTTTTTATGCATTTTTCGGTGATGTCCTTATGCTCTTTATCCTGAGAGGAATTTACGCCAGGCGTGTCTATAAGCCATACCCGCTTCGGCGCTGACCTTAACGTTCTGAAAAATGTTCCTACGTCGATGCGGTCGTCGGTGTTCTTTGAGTTATCGTCCATAAGCGTCCTGAGATCTGCGTCAAGCTCCAGGGCGTAGTCGCTTTCATAGCTGTATCCGTCCTCATAGGGCTTGTTTCTTATGAAGTGTATCTTCGACGTGCACGCGTCGTTTCGGGTTCGGCTGATTTTTTTGCCGACGAGCGCGTTCAACAGGGTAGATTTTCCCGCGCTCATTGTCGCGGTGACGATGACCCGCACAGGCTTGTCTTTCAGGAAAGCTTCATTTTTGCGCCAGCGATCAATAAGACGGCCGGCCTGTTCAAATCCGTCGGAAGGCAATTCGGGGTCAAAAAGACATTCATACAAACGGCGCAGATTTTTGCGGTACCGTTCATTATAAACCGCCGCCAGCTCGGCATAGAGCCGCTCCCCTTTTTTCCTGTCGTTAAACGCATTTATAAATACGCAGTCGGTAACTGCGCAGTATCTGTATGAAAAGACCTTGAACGGCTTGATCTCAGCGGCATCGGCCTTGCGCTCCGGCGAAGAAGGGCCCTCGTAGGTATAGTCCCGAGGGTTTTTCAGAAGCGCCTTTTTATAGAGCGCCAGTGTCGCGTTTGCCCATTCGTCGTTTTTGGAAAACCTTCGGGTAAAATATTCAAGAAAGTTAATATATTTTCGCTTATAGGCTTCGCCTTTGCACAAAATCGGGTGTTCTTTTAACATCTGCGCGATTTCCAGCTTATACCGATCCATTATGATCTCCCCTTTTTTAGGTTATTGCGGCATTAAAACCTATTTTGCCCGGTTTTTTCAGCCGCCGGCAAGATCGCCGACGGCTGCGTTTTTAAAGCTTTACTTTTTCTTCTTTTTCGCCGCCATGAATACCGCGGCGACTATCACTATGACCGCGACAACGGCGATCGGCACAACTATAGCCGCGACGGGAACGCTGTTCTTCTCCTCAATCAGCGTAAGCGTTATGCAGTCGACATAAAGCTTTGATTCGAGGTAGTCGTCGAGCCTTACCTCAACGGTATTTGCGCCCTTTTTGAGATCCACTTCTACCGGTATCTCCGCCCAGCCGCCGTCGGTGTTATCAAGGCTCAGCTTGTGCTTACTGCCGTTTACGGCTACGGTTACGTCTCCGCCCTTCGCCCTGTATCTTAAACTCAGGCTGTAAACGCCCCCGGTCACGGCGGTAACGCTGTCCTTTGCCTTAGCGCCGCCGTCCATTCCCATGATCAGGTACCCCTGACCCCAATAGTCGCGAACGCTTCCCGAAGCGCCGTTCTTGATTATCTGCTCAGTGTTTAAGGTATCAAAGAACTCCGCCTCGTGCTGTAAAACTCCGGTGTATACCGGCGGGTCCTCCGGCTCGACAAGCGTCGCGGTCTTGTATTCCGTAAGGCGCTTGGTCTCGCTTCCCGAACAGCTTATGCTTACATCGACAGGGCCGTTGTGGCTTACAGTCAGGGTGTATACCCCGTTTGACCAATCCTCGGAATATTCGCAGCCAACGGCGTCCTCGGCGCGGTCGGTAACGGTGACGCTCGGCTTTTCGGAGGCGCCCTTTATCGTTATAACGTCGTCTTTTTTGATCAGCTGGTTGTCCTCGTCGTAGTTCGAGAGGTAAAGCTCCAACTTATCCGAATACTCCTGCATAACGGCGGTAGAGTACCTCGGCATACTGAAGCTCACACTCTGAGCGGTGTTGTACTTGAAGGGTATCTCCCCCGTTGCCGTCTGGCTTACTTTATAGGGATTGTATATGACCCAGTTGTTCTCGTAGCGCCCGGCGTAGATGTCTCCCGTATACTCCTCCTCGAACATGTCGTCAAAGTCGAGGACCTTATCCAAAACCTCCGGCCATGTCGAATCGAACTCGGTCTTTTTCATCACCCTTTCAAACATCTTCTCATACTTTTCGTCGGCAAATCCGGCAGTAGTGGGAACCGTAGGATAGCGGCCGGTCTTTTTGAACTGAGAGTGATTGTCTTTAAGGTAGCCGTCGTTGTCCATCTTGTAAAGCCCGTCGAACATAGAGGGCGGCGTGCAGTATTTATCGTCGTCGCGGCCGGTCTCAACGTCGTTTACGAGTATGAACTTTGTCCTTGCGATCACTTCCTCGCGGGTGGGGATTCTGAACTCGCCGGAGGTGAACTTTCTGAACATATCCACCATGTCGTTTCGGAACTGCGGGAAGGTTCCCCATTTTCTAACCGAGTAGCCCTTCTTGTCGGTCTCGGGTTCGTCCTCATAAAAGTCGTCGGTCCAGGTGAGCTCCGGCGCGTCGATAACGGTTGCGCCGTTTAAGATCATTCTTTCAAGATGTATAGGTAGGCCGGTGGCGAGGATATATCCGCCGGTGCCTTCTCCGCTGTCGTCGGTCCAGCCCGACGAATCGTAGCGAACGCCGAAGTTTCCGCAGTATCCCGAAAGATATGTTCCCAAAACAAGGCTCTCCATGTCGGAAAGATAGCCGGTCTGGGTGTATTTTTCAAGAAGTATGAAGTTGTCGCTGTACTTGCGGGCGGCCTCCTCAAATTCGGGTATCCGCTTTATCATCGCAAGCGGGTTTATGGACTGCCCCCATTCGTTGCCGCACCAGCTGTCGACAAGATAGCCGCCGTACTTGTTGCAAAGCTCCAAAAGCCCGGTGAAGTGAATGTAGCGCTCCTCGGCGGTTATCGGGAAGCCCTTTACATAGTTTTCAAATCCCCAGAACTGCTCGCAGTAGTTGTAGCCAATAAAGTTGGGATAGTCGCGGAAAAATTCCCCGAAAAGGGTGTCGTCATAGTTTACCTCGGCGGGGTCGTAGTCCGGGAAGTGGCTCGGGCCGCCGCTCGCCGGCTGAATCATCGCCCAAACCCCTGCCTCGGCGCAGGCGCGCAGCCATGACTTTGCGGTCTCGTAGCCGTATTCGACTCTTGTGAACTTCTGCTGTTCCTCATCCCAGTTTATAGACATCGAAATGTTGAAGACGATGTACGGCTTGATGTCCTCGGGGATAAGCTCGATTATCCTTTCGGGGTCGGCCTCGTTCCAGCTGTCAATGTGGACTATCCACATAGGCTGATCGGGTGAAACGGGTCTGCGGAGCTTTGAAGTTCCCGCGGGTTCATCGGCCTTAGCCGGCAGGGCGAATCCGGTAAAAATTATTACCGCCGCCAAAAACGCCGACGCCATTCGCATGAGTTTTCTTTTCATAATCGTTTCTCCGTAAATTTATTTTAATCCTCTATGAGTCTTAAACCTGCCGTATCTGTGACCGGCAGGGAAAAAACTATCGCCTGAGCCTTTGTCTCGGCCCCTACTTCGGTCATTACCGCCTTCATGATGCTGTTTTTCTGAGCCGTTTTGGTGACTATGAACACCATTTCCTTCTCGGCCGCTATCGAAACGCCCATGAACTTTTCGGCCTGAGCCATTCCGGTTCCCTTTGCCGAAATAACGGTTCCGCCGTACGCTCCGGCCGCCCGCGCCGCGTCCATTACCGCGTCGGTGTACCCTCGGTTTGAAATTACAACGATAAGCTCGTGAGCGGTCTCCTTCAAGGTCGATTCCTCCCCTTTTTCATATTCTTCCTTTGAGATCAGAAACCTCAGCGTTCCCCCGCCGCCTATGCTGCTCATAGGCACCGTAAAGCCTATTCCCCCGCCCGGGGCGTCTATATGCATCTTCCGCTGAAGCTCCTTCTTTAACGCCTGCCATTCTTCCTCCTCGGTGACGAACATATAAACGGTCTTTTCGGCCTTTTCAAGCCCGAGGTAGTCCAAAACGTCGCCGCGCGCCGTTCCCGAGCCGAGCGCCGTAAAGAACACCTTCGGCCCCGTCTGGCGGAACAGGCGCTCATACTTCGGGGCTTTTCTGCGGTCCACTATAACTGTTGAAAAATAAAGCCTTCCCATATTGCGCCCTTTCCTAAAGCTCGATTATGTCCATGTCGCCGAAGCCGGGCAGCGCGTGGCGCATCGCGGCCTTTTTGCGGCTCTGCTCTTTTATTCTGTATACAAGCCCCATGACCTGTATAGTAATAAGCGGGGTCATGGCTACCATCGCGACAACGCCGAAGGCGTCGGTGATCATGTTTCCGCCCCTTACCTCACATGCGCCCATAGCAAACGGCAGCAAAAACGCGGCGGTCATAGGCCCCGAGGCCACCCCGCCCGAGTCAAAGGCTATGG